>CAIOLR010000285.1 GCA_903859135.1 uncultured bacterium
AGTTGCGGCGCAAAAGGCAAAAAGGTGCGCATCACCACGCTGCTGGTGGTGAGCAAAGTATTTATAGGGATCATGTTTAGGTTGCTAAGTTGTAATCGTTTACGGCGGTTAAAAGTGCTTCGGCTACTGCGTCTTTAATACGCTCCTTACTTTCGGGTAGGCGTTCTACTTTCACGATCAGGGTTTCTACTAGTTTGTTGATGGTTAGGCTGCGATTGCCGCCACCTTGGTTGTTGTTGGAAAGGCTGCCTAGTTTGTCCGTTGCAGACGGTGTGTTTTTGGCTGCGTCAGCTGCTGCGGTGCCGAAACCTTTTAGGCCACCTTTACCCGTTTGGAGTTTAGGGATAAGGGATGTGCCATCTGCTGCTGTTTCTCCTTCTTCCTCCTTTTTTGAGTTGTCGAATGAGGTTCCTCCTTTGCCAGCTCCCTCACCGTAAGTGAGTTTAAATTTTTCCCAGATACGTTTTAGTCCTGCAAAAGCATCCTCAGGAACCAGTTTTTGCCATAACTCCATAATGGGTTCAAAGAGTTCCTTTATGCCTGTCCATATTTGCTTAAAGAACTTGCTGATCGTCGTCCAAAGCCCACTGAACGCGCCAGCGATAGGTTGAATGATCCACGCATCAATAAAGTTGACAAAGCCTGAAAACATGTTTTTAAACCCTTGCCAAAGACCTGTAAAGAAATTGCTGATAGATAACCACGCGGTTTGTATTCCAGTGATCATACTTGTCCACACGGCATTTGCTTTGTCGCCAATCCAAGTAAAAATGCCACTAACGAAACTGCCAGTAGACGAAAAAACGGGTTTGATCGTATTTGTCCATAAACCAGTAACTACTGCAGCGATTTTTCTGAACACGAGTTTACATACTTCCCAAATACCATAGACAACCTCTCTAAACTTTCTGCAGTTATCCCAGAGATACATCACTGCTGCTGTAATGGCTGTCACCGCAATAGCGATCCAACCAATCACTGGAATACTAGCCACAGCTATCGAGAAGGTTCGCACCGCTCCCGTAGCCCAGAAAAAGGCATTGCGCACTCCTTTGATGGCTTTAGCGAATATTTTGGAGCTCACGCTGGCTACACCTTGCCATATGGAGAAAAGCTTAGTTTGGATGGTGTTTCGTTTAACAGATGATGTGAGCTTGTCCGTAGCTTGGGTGGCAGCATTGTTTTCTTTTCTAAAAGCTTTTACGAAGGTTATCATAGAATTTATCCCCGAGGCACCTTGTCCAACTGCTACTAAACTCATAAGAAGGCGTTGTATTCCTGGAATAGCTAGGTGTGTAGAATTAAATAATCCAATCTTCAAATTATCCCAGAAGGCGGCTTTTCGCTTTATCTCTTCAGCATAACTACCCATTACTACCTTAGCTTGATCAACGGCAGTATTAGTGCCTTGTAATTTGCTGTTGTAATCGTCAATTGACTCGCTTCCGTTTACTAAGGCAATGGCTGCTGCTGCATTTTCTTTACCAAATAGCTTAGTGATCAAAGCGGTATCGTTGATGATTGGTTTTAAAGCGTTTAAACGACTGCTTAGTGGAATAGATTTATCTCCTATCTGAGCAATACTCACACCCGCGGCTTCGAGTTCTGCTTTCGTTTGTTTCGGTAAAAAACGACCTTCACTTAAAGTACTCAATGCATTACGCAAGGCCACTCCGCCTTCAGCCCCTTTTTTACCCGCTTTGTCCAGTACTTGTATCGCTGCATTCGTTTCCGAAAAGGTAACACCTGTTGTTTTGGCTACCATTCCCACTTGTTCTAAGGCTGATTTTATTTGAGGTAACTCCGCCGAGCCTTCTTTAGCAGCAGCAGCCATCACATTCATCATGTCGGCCATCGTCTTGCTTGCCTGCATAGGATTATCCAAACTAACACCATACTGATTCATGGCTGTAGTGAGTACTTCGGTAGCAGCCACCGTATTGCCACCCATCGTTTTTGATAGGATATTGACATGATCGCCCATAAGTTTTAGGGCGACTGAGTTCTTTGCTATATCGGGTGATAGCTGTGAAAGGAGAAGCTTATAACTTTCTACATTTTGAGCAGCATCAGTTCCGAAAGCCCTTGCACTAGCGCGAGCAGCTTCACTGACTCCATCTAATGCCCTACCTGTTAAACCTGTAATGGCTGACAAATCAGTCAATGAGGTATTTAAGGCTATACCAGGTTGGATTGCTTCATCAAGTATAGATTTTAAGTTTCGAACCCCTTCTAACGCTTGGTTAACTGATAATAGTTTCTTCCAGGATTCGCCAAAATTATAGGTCATATTTTGGGTGCTGGCTATAATCTGCTCAATCTGCTGATTCGCTCCAACAAAAGCAGTATTTGCATTTGTGTTAAAATTGATGGTGTAGTTTAAATTTTTGCTCATTGTTTTATTAATTATAC
>CAIOLR010000286.1 GCA_903859135.1 uncultured bacterium
AAGGTACCGTGGGTTCGAATCCCACCCTGTCCGCCATCTTTACTTCCCGCAATTGCGGAGGGGTGATTCCGAAAGGAGTTGCCCCATTTTTTTATTGCGATTTGAATAAAAACTGTTTATAAGTTAGGTTCATACTCAGTGAATACAACTATTCAAATACAAAGCAAATGATACAAACCATGAACGGATATTCGTTTATTTCTTTTGGTTATGGGTTTAGGTAAGAAAAAGTTTGAAGTAGCTGGAAACTTCGAAAAATTCAAACCCAGGAATAAGTCAAAGGAAGGTAAGAGAATAAACAAACCTAACAAACAAAAACGTCGAAAAGAAAATTACTAAATTGCAAACCTTTCTGCCGTATCGCAGTTTTGAGAAAAGCGCCGAAGTATTAGATTACAGACGATTAGGTAAACAAAGAGTAGAGTGTCTACAATTGCTAGCAGTAGGCATTAAACTGAGAAGTACACCCAAGGTTCCATGGATGAATCACCCAGCTAGGCTAATGTGGGTGGGACACGAATACCAACTAGCCAAATATGGTTTAGTTATGTGTACGCAGTGGATTAACCTGGGTTACAAGGATACGTGTTATGATAAAATTAGCACGTATCTAGATTTATATTCTGATCAATCCTGCCCTGCATGGCTTGGCGATGAAAAGCTGCACGCTTCTCATCGCGCTGCATTGTTGCATAAGGATTTTTCTTTTTATAAAAAATACGATTGGAAAGAAGCTCCAATCCAAGACTACATTTGGCCCGTCCAAATTAACAAAGAATAAAATATGATTTTTTCTAGAAATATCTTTAAAGAAGAAAAAGCTCCTTCTTTCGCATTATTGGTTGCTACATTAAATAAATACGGCAATGCAGCCCTCACATGGGAACCTGAACTGCTAAAGCATCAGATCGAATCCGATTATGATATTAAGGTGTCAGACCTACAAGCTGACAAGCTGCAGGCTGCAATCACGGTTATGACTACAAACCAGTTTGAAACAGATTGGCGTGTGTTCGAAGTTGTGAGTAACTTGTTTAATAACTCTGCAACAGATCATATGGAGATCGATCCTCTAGAAGCTGAAGAAATTGCCGTAGCGTTGGCCGAGGTGGCTTTGATTAAACAAGGTGCTTCGGATGACGATGAGAAGATTGATTACAGCGATGAAGTCAGAGCCTACGCTGGTAAAGTATTTTACGAATACGGTATGCATAAAGCGCCAAAGATATTTCTAAATGCAATAATGCCGGAATCTGCTCCGGCCAACGACGATGATAAAAATGAAGCATTGAAAGAGCTATTCAATGCCAGAGTGGAGTTTATCCTAGACTACTTAGAAAAGAATAATTAATGAGTCTTAATGAGAAACTTGATGACGCAACAATCAATTTACGTTGGTTGAACGCGCAAGTAGACGACTATCATAAAGAGCTCCTTGCATTACCGGAAGGTGATACCGAGAAGTTTCAAGAACTTGAGAATAAGTTGAAAAACCTTTATTCAAAAGTCAGATTCGAATTACGTAATATTCACAAGATAATGAACGATCACGGATTGGACATTTAGTCGGTATTTGTCAATTCCAACGCAGAACTTGAGGGGCCAGCCAAAAGCGGATCACCCACAGCGGTATAAGCAGCCACCACTGCGTAAGTCAGGGCGTGCAAGAAATCGTCTGGTTTAGTTGGATCGTGACGATACATCAGTTCTTGCACTAGAGCATTTTCTTTGACTTCAATGAATTCATTTAGAATATCACCTAAAGCAGTTTTCATTTCTCCATAATCAGGGAAAAGAATTTTGCCGCCCTTAAGCATGCGGAAGGTAAATGAAAGACAATCACTTCTGTGCAAGACATAGCGGTTCTCTTTCCAGCTCTGTGCGCCTCTTGGCATATCATAGTACTGTACAACCTTACCGTGCCCGTAGCGGGCTATTAGGATGCGCTGCGGGGTAACCAGCTCACCAAGTTCATGCGCTCTAATTGGATCAGGTCCACCGTCCGCAGTTACAACGGATCGAACCTTATTTGACATTTGAGCTACTTCTTGAATGTGTTCTTTGTAATTCAGAGACTCAAATATCTTGGCGTCAAATACTTCGTAAATTCCATCATCTCGAATAGCTCCGTGTACAACAGCTGTTCGAGACGTAACCATATTCACACCCCAGTCAACACCCGAAGTAAATTTCTTATATCTAGACTTATGCTCATCTAAAATCTTAAATTCCCCGTTAGGTCCACGACTAGGTCCTAATACACATAGCTTCTTTAGCTCCAGTTCCGTGATGGGTTTCATACCTACATCGTAGGCTAAGCCAAAAACCTCGTTATAAATTTGGTGTACACCATATTTGCCGTCGGTGACTTTTCTATAGATCTCGCTCCATTCTTTCTCAGTTTGATTATAAAACGGAAGAATAGGCTGAGCTAGATGATAGCCGACGACATTTGGTTTTTTACCAACACCAGGTAGATAGCTAGAAACCCATTCACCATTGACAGTGTTCAGCACTTTGCTACACGCGGAACAAGAAAATCCATCTTCCCGAATCATCTTAATCGGGTTGTTCTCAATAGTAAGCATGTTCCAATGATTGCAACCTTCACACTTGGTTGCCCACTCCAACATTGCCGATGTCTCCCAAAGCTTATTAATAGTATTGTCTGTGGTTAACGGGGTTCCAGCAAAGAACTCCCGCTTGAAATCAGATAACGCCATTGTTTCTTTGATAATCGGCAATATATCAAAATTCATATCTTGAACTTCGTCGTGGATATTATGATCAGTAGCAGGTCCGCGACACCGAGTTGCATCTTCCTTGGCGTATTTGAATAAAATTGAGCTGTTTGAGTCAGCAAATATTTTTTCGTATACGTCGTTCTTTTCCCATCCAGAGACAAATAGTTTTTTGATGTCTGGGCTATCAAACCTTGGTCCTACATAGTTTGATGAAAAGTATTTTGTAGATGCTTCTTGAGGAGCCACGTAGAGCATGTGATAGTGATTCCACCTGAGTAAATTCAAACAAATGATGTTACTCAGTAGTGTTGATTTTAAAGTTTTTCTACTGCACTTTAAAAGCAACTTTTGAGGCATATTGTCATATATGTACCTCATCATAGGAAAGCGGGATAAATCCTGACGTCTCCCTTCGTTGTCGTTCAAATATTTTTCAATAAATGCCGAAGTTGGTATTTGGGAAAATATGAGCTGCCTCGCAAGGAAAACCGATTTAGGGATTTTGCTATTAAACAAACTAACTATTTTAGATTCCATAGATGAGGAAGTCGAAATACCGTAAAGCACCTAAGAAGGATCTTGATACTATTGAATCCTTAATTGAAATCTGGTTCCGCTGCGCAGAACAATTTGTAAATATAATTGAGCA
>CAIOLR010000287.1 GCA_903859135.1 uncultured bacterium
ATCGCTTAAAGGGGCACGGAGAGTTGATCTCACCCGCGAGAGGTTTATATGTTATTGTCCCACCAGAACATCAACCGCATGGCTCTATCCCTCCCCAAGAATTGGTGCCTTTGGTCATGCAGTATTTGGGCGCTAATTATTATGTCGCACTTCTAAGTGCGGGGTTGTTTCATGGGGCGACTCATCAAAAGCCAGCTAGATTCCAAGTGATATCAGACAGGCGTATAAAACACCCATCAACTTTTGGCGATGTGGAAATTGATTATATTTATAAAAAATCCTTGCTGGAATTGCCCACTCAAGATTTTACTATGAGCACCGGTTACCTTAAGGTGGCAACCCCAGAATTGGTTGCACTTGATTTACTCGAGTACCCTAATCATGCAGGCGGCCTAAATCATATCGCCACTGTTTTCTCAGAGCTTGCTCCGGTGTTAGATCCTATAAAGCTCATCAATCTTGCGGAAGATACCCGCGTGGAATATCAGTTGCAGCGTATTGGTTATATCCTAGATCACATTGATGTTATGGATGAGCCTGGCGCTGAAATAATCATTAATGCTCTTGTGCTTCACGTTCAAGAAAATAAACCAAGCTATCTCCCCCTCGCATCTGAAATTTCTAAAATAGGCTATTCAAGGTGTAAAAAGTGGAGAATTATTGAAAATTCAGAAATAGAGAGTGATTTATGATTCCAGAAGTTTTTATTGAGAATTGGCGAAAAACTGTTCCATGGCAAATGACTGAACAAATACAGCAAGATTTAATGATTAGCCGTGCTTTGGTTGATTTGTATAATGATCCTCATGTTAAAGATGCGCTTGTCTTTCGAGGTGGCACGGCTCTCAATAAATTGTTTATCAATCCTCCGGCGAGGTACAGTGAGGATATCGATTTCGTCCAAAAAAATGCTGATCCAATTGGACAAACGATTGATGCTATCAGGGCATTATTAAAACCATGGTTAGGCGATCCCAAATGGAAAATCACACAGCGTAGCGCAAAGCTGATCTACAAGTATGAATCTGTTAATAAAATTCCGGCAAAGCTAAAAATTGAGATCAACACAACAGAGCACTTTCAGGTATTGCCCTTAAAAACAGTGCCTTTCTCTATGAATTCAGGTTGGTTCACAGGTTCTGCAGATATCATTACTTATGAAATGGATGAACTGATGGCAACTAAGTTACGCGCTCTTTATCAGCGTCGAAAAGGACGGGATTTATTTGATGTATGGTATGTGGCAGATCGCCAGTTAATCAACTTGAATCGAGTTTTTGATATTTTTGCTAAGTATTGCACTTATAACGACGTAAAGATCACGGGTGAAGAATTTTTAAAGAATCTTGAGCTTAAAAAGGATCATCGTGACTTTCATATGGATATGAGTGTTTTATTGCCGTCGAAATTGCATTGGAATTTCGATGAGGCTTATCAATTCGTTGTAGATAACGTTATTAGCAGGCTGCCATAATGCAAAGAATTAAACTGTATATAGTCAGCGATTCCCGCTCAATAAATCTCTAACGAAAAATCAATGAATTAGCGTGCATTGAAAAAAAAGTTTTCGTAAACTATGCTCCTCATTTCCATTAATTGAGGGAAAGCAATGGGATTTGCGCGCAAATTTTTATCAGCTGACGGACTTTTAAAGGTCGTCAGGCATAGTGTCGGTCGAGCAAAATTACAAACGCTCATAGGTACAACGTATAGTTGGGAAGATTGTGTGATGTCGGGTCTAGCAATCTTTGGTTTTAAATGTGCCTCGCTGTTGCAGTTTGAAGGGCTCAAAACAAACTCGATGATTCGTCGGAATTTGAGTAGCCTCTACGGAGTTCAAAAAGCACCCAGCGATACGTGTTTAAGAGAACGTCTAGATCGCGTGCCTTATCAAGAATTAAGAAGCCCTTTTAAAAAAATTTTCTCTTATTTACAACGAGGCAAAGCATTAGAGTCTTATCGTTACCTTGATAATCATTACATTATCTCACTGGATGGTACGGGTCAATTTTCATCAAATGCTGTGCATTGTAAGAACTGCTGTGAGAAGCATCATCGGAGTGGAGAAGTGTCTTATTATCATCAGATGCTGGGTGCTGTGTTAGTACATCCGGATAAAAAGGTAGTGATTCCATTAGCACCAGAACCCATCATTAAAGCTGATGGAGCAACAAAAAATGACTGCGAACGTAATGCCTCAAAACGACTTTTACAAGATTTACGCAGAGAACATCCTCATTTAAAAATAGTAATCGTTGAAGATTCATTGGCCTCTAATTATCCTCATTTATCACTGTTAGATTCGTTAAAAATGGACTATATAATTGGTGTTAAACCAGGCGATCATAAGTATTTATTTGATTGGATTAAAGATCTAAAACCAAGTACTCATCAAGAAATAGATCAGGAAGGAACGCAACATAATTTTAAGTATTATCATGACGTTCCCCTAAATGATTCAAACTATGATTATCGAGTCAATGTGATTGAATATACGGAAACAAAAAAAGGCAAGGTTCAAAAGTTTAGTTGGGTTAGTAAAATAAAAGTTACGGAAAAAAATATTTTCCAGCTGATGCGTGCAGCGCGCGCAAGGTGGCATATTGAGAATGAAACATTTAATACGCTAAAAAATCAAGGTTACCATTTTGAGCACAATTTTGGGCACGGCGAAGAAAACTTATGTTCTGTCATGACGATGTTAATGATGCTTGCCTTTTTAATTGATCAAGTGCAGCAATTATGTTGTCCTGTATATCAAAAAGCGCGGCAACAGGTTACAAGATTTGGTATTCTTTTTGATTTAATTCGTTCATTTATAGAATTGCGTGTGTGGAAAAGTTTTACAGAGTTACTTCAATTTGTTATTGATGTGAGAACTGAAAGTCGTGCTCCACCTCATGAAAGTGGTTGGATTGCTACTGATTAACACAGTTATTACATGGAATGAGCAACTTCTGTAGTTTGCTTATGATCTGCTTCTAGAAAACAGAGGGTTTCCCTCATCTTTAATCAGGTAAAAAGTATTAATAATACAATGGAGTACTAAAATGTCGGTAAAATGAAGTCAATAATGAAATGCCGCGCCTAAAAATTATAGCGCCCGGGAATTTCTGACCAGACAGCGATTCCCGCTCAATAAATCTCTAACGAAAAATCAATGAATTAGCGTGCATTGAAAAAAAAGTTTTCGTAAACTATGCTCCTCATTTCCA
>CAIOLR010000288.1 GCA_903859135.1 uncultured bacterium
ACCTTTGAAGGTAAACTTTCTCAAGGCGTTAAAAAGTGCAAACCAAGAAATCAGTTGATTGCGAAGATTTGCTCCTTGGTGCCGAATAAATGGCCTACATTAATATTTGTAGATCATATTCAAGATCATCTAGTGGAGCTATATAAGCTAATGCCTGCGGATACAAAATATATTCATAGAGAAAGCAGTAAGAAGAAAATAGGAACTTATGCTCTAAGCGCTAAACAGCAAGATGAAATCATCAGGCAATTTACAAACAATGAGTTTCAGTTCTTGATTGGTACTGATGCATTCCGCGCAGGTGTGGACATCCCACAGTTGCGCGTAGTGATACAGGCTTCTTCTGGTTCTAGCGAAATCGAATGTATCCAAGAAGCATTAAGAGGTAGCCGTACTCTTCCTGAAGAAAGGAGAGCAGAGCTTGGTGTAGATGAAAAGACGCACTTCGTGCTGATTGACTTTGTGGATAATCACGATGATAGACTGGCTGACCTAGCAACTAAGCGAGTAGAACATTACCGAAAACAGGGTTGGGTCATTAAGTATGTTAACAACCCTACAGAAATTGATTGGCTTACTTACGAAGAAAAAATATGAAAAGACCGGAAAATCCAGATCTGCATAAGCCTATGGATCTGACCGTCGATGGTCGCGAGGCATACAAGGTAATTGTAAATTACTTAGAGAAACACGAGATGACAGATACGGGAGGCTGCAAAGCTTTCTACTCACCGACTACTTGGAAAGAACGCGGAGAAAGTTACGGAGATGGCTCCGTATTGATCGTGGTGCACGACGGGGGAGATCTGGCGTATCTCTTCAACCTTGTGCACGATTGCGTTTCTTACCGTGAAATAAAACAAGAACTGGATAAAGCAGGTTTTTATCCAGAATCAATGACCTGCTGGGCAACCGCTATTTATAAAAATGAACTATAAACAATTAATTGAAAAACTAAATACGCTACCTCCGGAGAGACTTGAAGATAATGTCGTAGTATACGACGAAACACTTGACGAGTTTTTACCGGTGGTAGATTCCGAAACCGCGAATTCCGACACAACAGATGTCCTTGATGAAGGACACTTTTACCTAATTATAACAAACGTGAAGATATGCGAAAAATCGAATTAGTAAAATACGCTTTGACCTACCTCCTGTCTAATCTGGACGCGGAAGTGGTCGAGGATATTCAGGATTACGTCAAAGCCGATTCTGAAAAATTAAAAGCCACACTGCAGAGCATGATAGATGAATTAACACCATTATGACTGACTTCCCAATTATCCGTAATAGAGACGAACTCGTTAAAAATTATGAAAATAACACTTTTGACGCTATTGCAGACCTACAGATTGACACCAGTGTCACAGACGCAGAAATTCGAAAGTTAACAGGTTACATGGCAGAAGATCTAATCACTATGCGTGGAGATTTAGCAACAGCTTTTGAATGCATCAAAAGGCTCTGCCTTCGTGGTGACACTTCGATGTTCTTTAACAAAGAATGTTTTAACAAACTAGTTAAGGCCGCCGAAGACAAAAATCCCGTAAGCGTACTTGTCACAGATGACGCTGGTAATCAAATTGGGCTATTGCAAGCCGATGACTTAGTTTTTTAAATGAAAAAGTATAAGCTGACAGATAAGATTAGAGTAATTGCGGGTATAACTCTGCATCAGATTCAAGCTCTAAAATCCTTTGGGTCAATCAGTGAAGGCGAACTTGGAGGTTGGATTGAGCAAGAGTCAAATCTGGCGCACGAAGGTGATTGCTGGGTAAGAGAAAATGCGTGTGTATACGATCAGGCCAATGTATATGGTTCAGCTGTAATAGGTGAGAATGCTCAAGTATACGACTTCGCAGCTGTATATGGTTATGCTAAAGTAGAAGGTTATGCTCGCGTGCGAGGCTCCACCTTACTAGCTGGATATGTAGTTGTAAATGGCTACGCGCAATTGTTCGGGCATAGCTGGTTATTTGGGCATTGTCGAGTTGGCGGATATGCACAAGTATTCGACACAGCACAGGTTTATGAGTCCGCTCGAGTATATGGGTATGCAAGAGTCGGCGGAAGCGCTTGCGTTTGCGGTGACACCCAATTATACGGTTACAATGAAGTCACCGTTGGAAAGTTGTCGGGATTTGGTCAAACGTTAATTGACGCACCTAAATCAGAATATCCCATAGAAAGTATTAATTAAATGACAGATTCCGAACTTGTAGATTTATTAAAGTCTAAGTTTGGTGCTGTAAAACGGACCAATGGAAATTGGATACAGATACGCTGTCCGACTTGCACGCCCCGCGATGCATCGAAGATGAAGCGTGGAGTTAATTTACAAACCTTACACACCAAATGTTGGATCTGTGAAATTAAATTAAACATTCAAGACATACTGGGTACTAAAAAATTAGCGAGAGTTGATATCGGTGCTCTTGTTAGAGAAGATCACCCACAAGCTAAAGAACTCCCGTGTTCAAAGCTAGTACCCATAAATGAATTGGATCATGACCATCCTGCAATCCAGTTTCTAAGGAAAGATCATTTGCTTGATCTTGACCGTTATTGGTTGGAAAACCAAGTAGGTTACATCACCGGCGAAAACTCGCACGATCTGATTTTTAAGAAATTTGATCGTACGACAAAAATCAA
>CAIOLR010000289.1 GCA_903859135.1 uncultured bacterium
CAAGCGAAATGCAAGGTGCAACACAGGTAGGCACCGCTCAATTTGGTGAAGAGATTATTGCCAATATGTAGCTTTATTTAAAATAAATTTTGCATCACTATTAGGCACAAGCATACATAATGTCTTTACAAAAAAAAATCTTAAAGGCATTATTAGTTTGATAAAAAAATAATACCGAAAGCTTTGATGCTAATTTAATATGAATCTATGGCGATAGCACCTCAATCAACCAAGCTCAGCGGCCTTGCTCGCACTCTCATCCAAGAAAAATTACTTTCTGAAGATGAGGCGAATGCGATACAGACGCAGGCAAACTCGGTTAAAAATCCATTTATCACTCAACTGATCTTAAATAAAAAGTTGAATGCAAAAGTTATTGCTGAAACTTCAGCAAAAGCTTTCGGATTTCCCTACTTCAACTTAGATGCCTTTAATGTAGATCACCTTCCTGCCAAAAAAATTGATGCTAAGTTAATGCAATCGGAACGTGTGATGGCATTACAAGTAAGAAACAATGTCTTGTTTATTGCGGTCTCAGATCCAACTAATCTACATGCATTTGACAGTGTTCAGTTTCAAATGGGCATGGCTTTATCGCCAGTCGTAGTTGAAGACGACAAGCTTGGCCGCTGGATTGATAAAATCATAGAGTCTAGCGATACCAGCATGAAATCATTAGATCTAGGTGATGATGATTATGGTTTAAATGTTGAAGAAAACCAGCCGCAAGAAAACGAAACGCAAGCCCAAGAAGTCGATGATGCCCCTGTCGTTAAATTTTTAAATAAAATGTTGTTAGATGCAATCAACCTAGGCGCATCTGACTTACACTTTGAGCCCTACGAAAAATTTTATCGAGTACGCTATCGTGTAGACGGCATACTGCGTGAGATTGCTCAACCACCTCTGGCCATTAAAGAGAAATTAGCCTCTCGTATTAAAGTGATTTCCAAAATGGACATCTCGGAGAAACGAATACCTCAAGATGGTCGGATGAAACTAGTATTATCAAAAGCCAGAACCATTGATTTTCGTGTCAGCACATTACCGCTCATCAATGGCGAAAAAATTGTGATGCGTATTTTAGACCCATCTAGTGCCACATTAGGCATTGAGGCTTTAGGCTACGAGCCACTTCAAAAAGATGCTTTATTAAGCGCAATATCTCGCCCATATGGCCTAGTACTAGTCACAGGCCCTACTGGCTCAGGTAAAACCGTATCACTTTACACTTGCCTAAATATATTAAATAGTCCTGATGTCAACATCTCTACAGCAGAAGATCCTTGTGAAATTCCGCTGACTGGCATTAATCAAGTTAACGTGAATGACAAACAAGGTCTTACATTTGCTGCCGCATTAAAATCATTTTTACGGCAAGATCCTGATGTCATTATGATTGGGGAGATTCGGGACTTAGAAACTGCCGACATGGCTATTAAAGCAGCATCTACAGGACATATGGTACTGTCAACCTTACACACTAATGATGCGCCCTCAACCCTTACTCGCTTACTTAATATGGGTGTGGCACCATTCAATATTGCATCTGCAGTATCACTTATCACAGCGCAGCGTCTAGCAAGACGCCTATGTAAAAGCTGTAAAGTGCCATTGGACATTCCAAAAGAAGCGCTGCTTGGCGTGGGATTTACCGAAGAAGACTTAAGTGACAAATCTTGGCAATTATATGGTCCTAAAGAAGGTGGTTGTGAGCTTTGCAATGACGGATACAAAGGACGAGTAGGTATCTACCAAGTCATGCCTATTACCGATGCAATCAGCCGCATTATTATGAAAAGTGGCACAGCGCATGACATTGCAGATCAAGCAAAAATTGAAGGGGTTAAAGACTTACG
>CAIOLR010000290.1 GCA_903859135.1 uncultured bacterium
ATGCCATGATGTACAACATCACTGGCGGATATGGGAATGCTACTGGATTTACGTGGAGGTATTCTTTATAAATATTCGAAAAATTACCGTGTACTGCTATTTTTACAAAAGGGATAAAAAGATCGCTGAGGTAAGTGGAAGCGAAAAAGAAGGATAAGATTAGCTTGAGGACAAGTCCTATGACAAACAAACGATTGTTAAATATTCTTTTCATAAAACATCATGAGAGCCTCCCCCCTTATCATAAACTATTCACAAATTAAATAAACAGCATCCTTTTTGTCCATTAAGCCTTATTTTATAATCAGTGAAGTGACGCACGTCCGAAAACCTTCTCCAAGACATCTCGTGTTTTATTAATTTCAGCTTGCGTTAAGGTGGGATGTACCAAAAGCATTAAACTAGTTTCCCCAAGTTCGTGTGCTATAGGCAAGGCCTTAGGTGGGCGCCAATTTGTATGATCAAATGCTTTTTCCAGATAGACTTCTGAACAAGAACCATGATAACAAGGTACGCCAGCATCATTAATCTCTTGTATAATACGATCTCGGCTCCACCCATTAGGGAGGTTTTGTTGTTGAATATAGGCGTAAAATTTATACCAAGCATGTTGGACATCAGTAGGCGGGGTAGGTGTGCGCAAAGGACCTTGAGCTCCAGAAAATGCTTGACATATTTCAAGTAAAGCCTGTGCGTTAGACGAACGTTTGGCTGTCCATTCTTTCATTTTTTTGAGTTGAACTAATCCAAGTGCAGCTTGAATTTCGAGCATACGCCAATTGGTTCCGAACGATTCATGCACCCAACGATAGCCAGGAGGATGATCTTTTTTATGCATAGCTTCCCAGCTTTTGCCATGATCTTTAAATGACCACATTTTTGACCATAAATCATAATCATTTGTCGTAACCATGCCACCTTCACCTCCCGTGGTCATAATTTTATCTTGACAAAACGACCATGCACCAATATGTCCAATAGTCCCTACATGGCGGTTTTTATAAAGTGCACCATGTGCTTGTGCACAATCTTCAATGACGTAAAAATTTTTCTCTTGAGCAAGCTTCATGATGGGGTCCATATCGCAAGGCCAGCCCGCTAAATGCACACAAATAACTGCCTTGGTACGTGGTGTTAATACCTGCTCAATTGTTTTTGCTGATAGATTACCACTGTCACGATCGATATCGGCAAAGATTGGTATTGCACCCGCATTTACTACACATGAGACGGAGGCGATATAAGTACGGGGGGTAACTACTACTTCATCACCTGGCCCAATGTTTAGTGCTTTCAATGCTACATCAAGAGCTAAGGTTCCATTGGCTAAAGCAACCGCATATTTAGCACCACACCACTCTGCAAATTCTTTTTCAAAAGTTCGGCATAGCTCACCAGTCCAATAGTTAACACGATTAGATGCCAAAATATTAGAAACAGCCTGAATTTCTTCTGCAGAGTAACTTGGCCAGGGAGAAAATGGTGTATTAAGCATGATTGTTTTTGATAAGCGGTTTGGCTGGATTACCAACAACGGTTAAACCAGGTGGTACACTTTTTGTGACTACAGCTCCCATTCCAATCACAGCCCCACGACCAATGACTAATGGTGAGTTTGGTGTACCTTGTCGTATAGTGGCAGCCGTTCCTATATATGCATGATCTTCGATGACCACATTTCCATTACATTTTACGGATGGTGCAAATGTTACAAAATCTCCAATTGTACAATCGTGTGCAACGTATGAATATATATTGGCATGAAACTGTCTGCCTATACTAATATTGGATGTCAAAGTTACAAAAGGGGACAAAATAGCCCCAGTACCCATTTGTACATCATCTAGTTCAACAACATTAGATGCACGCACTTGAAAAAATTCGATTTTATCCTCCATGCAACGCAAAGCAAGTTGTTCCCGAATAATGGAATTAGCGATAGCTAAGGTTACTTGTTTATGAGTTGACTTGTGCTCAATAAATTCTTTGTAATTCAAGCAAGTAACGCCATTGATTATCGATGAAGGTGAAGCGTCATCAATAAAAACAAGTTTGAATGATTCGGGGTTTTCATGCGATAACTGATGTCGAACTAGTGGAAGAATTTCTCGTCCAAAACCACTGGCACCAAATACTCCTATTAATTTCATCGTTTATTCCCCATAAATTTCTGCATTGTGACTTCCCCAGCAGCAGAAATATCTTCACGCTTTAATACTTTGATCACAGTCATCCATAAAATTTTCATATCCAGTCCAAAAGAATAATGTTTCACATACCACACGTCAAATTTAAATTTTTCTTCCCAACTAATTGCATTGCGACCATTTACTTGAGCCCAACCTGTAATGCCTGGACGAACTTCGTGACGACGTGCCTGTTCTGCATTGTATAGTGGCAAATATTCCATTAGCAGAGGGCGAGGCCCAACAAGACTCATGTCTCCTTTAAGAACGTTCCATAGCTCTGGTAATTCGTCCAAACTAGTGGAACGCAAAAGTTTTCCAAAAGATGTTAGACGTTGATCGTCTGAGAGATGATTGTTTTGGTCATCGGAAGTATCAACCATTGTCCGGAATTTTAAAATCAGAAATGGTTTTCCATATCGACCTGGTCGGATTTGTTGGAATAAAACAGGTCGCCCTAGTTTTATTCCAACAAATAAACCTATAATAAGGAACAAAGGAACGCATATTGGGAGCATTATCAGGACAACCAATATGTCAAATAGTCTTTTTAGTTTTAATACTCGATTATCCATTAAATATTTTTTTCTCAATTTCTTGCCAGATATGTTCTTGCCTGAAATTTTCTATAACAAAAGCTCTTCCATTTAGGCCGTGTGTTTTAGCGATATCTGGATGCTTTATATAATAATTAATTTTTGAAGCGATGTCCTTTGCATCTATCGCGGTAAACATGCCTGTTTTGTTCGGAACTATTGCATCACGACATCCTGTAGCCATGGTTGTAATTACAGGGAGACTCATCGCAGAGGCTTCTAGCACAACAGTTGGAAATCCTTCACGATAGGAGGGTAAAATAAATAGATCCATTAATTGATAATACATTCGAGGGTCATCAACTAATCCAACATGAACAATGGAAGGTTCATTGTTGATAAAATGGATAGTTTCAGGAGGTAGTTGATCTCTTTCTTCAAAAGGACCCAC
>CAIOLR010000291.1 GCA_903859135.1 uncultured bacterium
TAAAACTATAAGGAAAAATAATTTATTAATAATAAATGCAATAAACTATAAAACAATTAGTTAGAAAAAAATAATGCACTATATAATGTTCCATAATTTTACGAACTAAGGATATTCACATATGTGAATATTAAAGCAAAATCAACCTAAAAACACAGCCAAATCGATTTAATTTGATTTTTTTACAGAAAATATTATAGCAAGAATGGGAGTAAAAAAAAATGAGGGGAAGAAGATTTTCAATCCACGAAAAGACAATAAAAATGAGAGCAGAGAGTTTTAAACCCCTACGAGGACACAAATACGGAAGATGAATATTCCATCGCTTCCTGCCATTTATCCATATCCAAGTTTAACTCCTCACCTTGATTCTTCAAATAACGCATGATGTTTTCGGTGGCAATATTTCCAGTGAGTTTATCGGCTGCCATTGGACAGCCACCATATCCTTTTAAAGCAGCATCAAAACGTTTGCAACCACTTTGATACGCTGCTTCTATTTTTTCTTCCCAGTTAGTTGCTGCACTATGCAAGTGAACCCCAAACTCGAGCTCGGGAAACTGCTTAGTCAAATGTGGGAAAATGTATCTGATCTTATCGGGACTGGATATCCCGATTGTATCAGCAAGGGATAGCATTTGCACACCCCGTTCTGCCAACTGCTCCGTCCAATATTCAAGTAATTCATGGCTCCATTCATCCCCGTAAGGGTTTCCAAAACCCATGGAAAGATAGACTACCGCTTTTTTATGGTACTTACTACAAAGGCGCATCATTTCTTCCACCGTCACGAGCGACTGTTTAATGCTCGAATTCGTGTTACGTTGCTGAAATGTTTCTGATACTGAGAATGGAAATCCAAGATAGGTGATATGCTCATGCTGAACAGCATCCTGCACACCACGAAGGTTGGCTACAATAACTAGTAGCTTGGATGAGGAAGAGGAAATATTTAATTTATTTAAAACGGCTACCGTATCGCGCATTTGCGGAATGGCTTTGGCCGAAACAAAACTTCCAAAATCGATGGTGTCAAACCCAACCTGCAACAATAGATTGATATACGCGGCTTTGATCTCGGTTGGAATAAAAGCGTGCAAGCCCTGCATAGCATCTCTTGGGCATTCGATGAGCTTGATCATATTACTTGATTGGATTATTCAATGGGTTCTATTTGATTGTTGTATCCTCTGTCATTGAGCTCCGATTAAATGGACGAATAATTAAACGTATTCCTCGATCGTAACTAAAATAGCTCCACACCCAGTTAACAAACGTCACCACTTTATTTCTAAACCCAACCAAAGACATCAAATGCACTAACATCCAAACAAACCAAGCAAACACTCCTTGAAATCGGATGTGACCAATATCCACCACTGCTTTATTCCGTCCAACAGTTGCCATCGACCCTTTATCAAAGTAAACAAAGGCTTCAGGTTTTCTGTGATTAATCATTTTCAATAAGTTCATGGCCAGTTCCCCCCCCTGTTGAATAGCTACGGGAGCAACGCAAGGGTGTCCATTTGGATATTTATCTGTGACCATCGCCGCAACATCGCCAATGGCAAAGATGTTATCGAGCCCCACCACGCTGTTATATGTATCCACCTTAATACGACCACGTACGACGCTTTCTGGTGGAATACCAGCTAGAACGGCACCTTTGATCCCCGCCGACCAAAGTACATTTTTCGTATTGATAGACTCGCCGTTTGATAGACGTATCAAGTAGCCATCGTATCCCTCAACACGCACATTCGTGTATACTTGTACACCTATTTTTTCCAGAAAAGCTTTAGCACTGCTAGATGCCTGTTCGGACATGGTACCCAATAAATTTGGAGATCCTTCTATCAAGCGGATATGGATTTGGTCAGAATCTA
The DNA here is from genome assembly GCA_903859135.1 of uncultured bacterium. Taxonomy (GTDB): domain Bacteria; phylum Bacteroidota; class Bacteroidia; order Sphingobacteriales; family Sphingobacteriaceae; genus Daejeonella. The sequence goes on from CAIOLR010000291.1 coordinate 1,887, forward strand.
GCTCTGGATAATCTGTGGGCAAAATATGCATTTTCAATTCAGCCAAGGCACCCGAAAGCTCAACACCTGTTGGCCCCCCACCCACCACCACAAAATCTAGCAATGCACTTTTCCGAACGCTATCTGATTCAATCAAAGCCTCCTCCAGATTCTGGAGGATCATACTTCGAAGATTTAAAGCTTCGGGAATGGTTTTCATGGGCATGGCATAATGCTCCACTTCTTTCTGACCAAAAAAATTGGTGTCAGACCCGGTAGCAATCACCAAATAGTCATAATGAATAGGCCCAATGCTAGTTTCAAGTACATTTTGTGCTGGAACCACTTTGGTAACCTCCGCCATTCTAAATGTGAAGCCATCCTGTTTTTTAAAAATCTTACGCAATGGAAAAGCGATAGAGTCGGCTTCTAACCCACCAGTAGCCACCTGGTAAAGTAATGGCTGGAAAGTGTGGTAGTTGTGCCTATCGAGCATCAAAACCTGAATATTTTTATTCTTCAGTTTTTTCGCGAGTTCTATCCCCCCAAAGCCACCACCAATAATTACCACTCGAGGAATTTTATTTGGAACAAAGGAGGATGTTTTCATATGGGTGCTTATAGCTGTTTTATAACAAAATATAGAAGAGCCTTTGAGCACCATGATGGGGAGTCAAAAACTTATTATTGGTTGTTCGAAGTTTAAGATTTAGAATCCCCCACTCCTACTGCTCATCGCCACGAATACGAAAAACCATTCCATCCATCTCTTCACCAATGCGTAGCTGACAAGCCAGTCGGCTATCAAACCCCGCATCGGGCAAGGTATCCAGCATATCCATTTCATCATTTCCAGCAGATGGGAGATCGTCGTAGCCTTCGAGCACTTGCACATGGCAGGTAGCACATAAAGCCATGCCTCCACAAGTTGCCAAAATAGAATAGTCGGAAGCCTTTAAAACCTCCATCAAACTCAAACTAATATCGGTAGGTACCTCAATGGGTTGCTGTTCCCCATTGCGATCCTCAATTGTAATGGTGATCATCTAGAAAGCATTAACCCCATAAACGGTAGTGTATTTAAAACTTAATTTTTGATCAGGATATACGCGTTTAAATGCACTTTGAACCATCAAAGCCGCTTCGTGGAAACCGCATAGTATCAATTTTAACTTTCCTGGGTAGGTATTGATATCGCCGATGGCATAAATACCCTCAATATTGGTGGAGTAGTCGAAGGTGTTCACTTCAATTGCTGATTTATCAATATTTAAGCCCCAGTTACCAATCGGTCCTAATTTCGGACTTAAGCCAAATAGCGGGATTAAATAATCCGTCTTGATCGATTGATTTGCTTTATCTCTTCCCACATAGGTTACTTCCTGAAGCTTCCCATTACCCGACACGCTAACCAAATTAGATTGCAGAATCAAGTCAATCGCTCCTTCGCGAGCCAATTCAAATACTTTTTCGGCGGAATCTGGCGCACCCCTGAAGGTATCACCACGATGAATCAAAGTTACTCGCTCGGCAACATCGGCTAAAAAGATCGTCCAGTCGAGTGCTGAATCACCCCCTCCTGCCAACACGATTTTTTTCGCACGGAAATGTTCGGGGTTTTTAACCATATACTCCACCCCTTTTCCTTCAAAAGTAGTGAGATCCTGAACCTCTGGTTTACGGGGCTCAAAACATCCCAAGCCACCCGCAATCACCACCGCTGCTGCATGCACGATCGTTCCATCACTCGTTCCAACGAGGTACGAACCATCATCTTGTTTCACCAGTGTTTCTACCCGCTCGCCAAGTGTAAACTCTGGCTTAAATGGAGCGATCTGTTCCATCAATCGGTCGATCAGATCCTGCGCATCAATCGTTGGGTAACCAGGGATGTCGTAAATGGGTTTGCGTGGATATATTTCCGACAATTGCCCTCCAACTTGCGGCAAGGTATCTATGAGGTGACAACGCATTTTTAATAAACCAGCTTCAAATACGGAGAATAACCCTACTGGCCCTGCACCAATGATGCATATATCTGTTTTAATCATATTTATTGCTTCTTGATCGTAACATTTTTGTCGGTGTATTTTTTTTTGCAATGAACACAATTTAAACACATCCCACAAAGAAAAATTTTATAAAAAAAAATAATGGAGCAAATTTAGGCTTTTAAGCTGAAAAGCTTGCGATGAATATGCAATAACAGGGCAAGAAAAGGTTAGCCAAGTAGCCCCGTCAGTTTTAAACCATTAACACAGGCATAAAATGTAAATTTGCAACCCTTTAGAATCAAAAAAGCCGAGAGATGAGTGAAGATCAAAAAAAACAGCTAGAACAACAGCTTTGGAATATAGCCAATACCCTACGGGGCAAAATGAATGCTGATGAATTTCGCGATTATATTTTGGGTTTCATTTTCTACAAGTACTTGTCCGAAAAAATGGAGCTTTACGCCAATAACACGGTTTTAAAAGAAGATGGCTTAACATTTAGAGATGTAGATGATACTACGGCCGAAGGAGCACATGCTATCGCTACAGTCAGAGAAGAATCACTGGGGAGACTGGGCTACTTTCTTAACCCCAACGAGCTATTTAGTGAAATAGCTAAACGTGGCAATAGCGATGTGGAGGGCGTAAGCAGTTTCATTATCGAAGATTTACAGAAAATTTTAATCAACATCCAGCAGAGCACCATGGGCACCGCAAGCGAGGATGATTTCGACAACCTGTTTGAGGATATGGATTTAAATAGCACCAAGCTGGGTAAAACGCCCGAAGCTCGGAACGACATTATCTCCAAAGTACTATCCCATTTAGATCGAATAGACTTTAAACTGGAAGATACCGAGCTCGACATACTGGGTGATGCTTACGAATATTTGATTAGCCAATTTGCTAGTGGTGCTGGTAAAAAAGCAGGCGAGTTTTATACACCACAAGAGGTCAGTAAAATTTTGGCAAAAATTGTAACCACTGGAAAACGTAAACTAAAGTCGGTTTATGACCCTACCTGCGGCTCGGGCTCGTTGTTACTACGGGTGGCTAAAGAGGTGGAAGAAGTCGTCAGTTATTACGGTCAGGAATTAAATCGGACAACCTACAATTTAGCCCGCATGAACATGATTTTGCACGATATCGAATACCGCAAGTTCGATATCAAACAAGAAGACACCTTAGAACATCCACAACACCTGAACAAACAATTTGAAGCCATTGTCGCCAACCCTCCATTTTCGGCGCATTGGAGTGCCAATCCTTTATTTACGTCGGACGATCGCTTTAGTCAGTATGGCCGACTAGCACCCTCTAGCAAAGCCGATTTTGCTTTTGTGCAACACATGATTCATCATCTGGCCGAGAACGGAACCATGGCCCTGGTATTGCCACATGGTGCTTTGTTTCGTGGCGGTGCCGAGCAACACATTCGTAAATACTTGATTGAAGACCGCAATTACTTAGATGCCGTGATTGGTTTGCCTGCCAATATTTTTTATGGCACCAGTATTCCTACTTGCATCATGGTGTATAAAAAATGCCGCGAAGCCGACGAGGATATTTTGTTTATTGATGCGAGCAGGCACTTCGACAAGGTGAAAACTCAAAATATATTGCGCGACGAGCATATCGACAAAATCATCACCACCTACCGTACCCGAAGCGAAGAAGCCAAGTACAGCAAGCGCATCTCCCTAAAAGAAATAGCCGACAACGACTATAACCTCAACATCCCTCGCTATGTAGACACCTTTGAAGCGGAAGAGCGTATTGACATCCATGCCATTGCTGCCGAACTAAAAGCATTGGATGCACAGATGGCCGAAACGGATCAACGCATTGCTCGTTTTTGTAAGGAATTAAATATTTCAACGCCTTTTTAGATGATGGATACGGATTTACGAATAGATACGAAAAAGAAGGTACCAAGCTTGCGTTTTGCAGGGTTTGATGAGGAATGGAAGGAGAAGAGGTTGGGTGAGGTGGCTGAAATTACAGGAGGCGGCACACCTGAAACCAATATTAAAGATTACTGGGATGGTCCTATTCAATGGTTTACACCGACAGAAATCAAAAGCGACTTTGTTTTAAAAAGTTCAAGAACAATTACTGAATTAGGATTAAAAAAATCTTCAGCAAAAATTTTACCAAAGGGAGCTATCTTATTAACAACAAGAGCAACCA
>CAIOLR010000292.1 GCA_903859135.1 uncultured bacterium
AAGCATAATCAACATTTTCGTTGATTGTGAACTGAACCACTTTGTCAATTAAAACAGAATCAATAAGCGGACAATCGGATGTAATTCGAACAATATAATCCGGTTTTTCATCTTTTGCTATTTGGTAAAAACGATCTAAAACATCATTTAAACTGCCTTTATAACTTTGAATAGATAAGTTGGAGGCAATATTACAGATTAAATCAGATTCAGGTTCTTGTGTGGTGGCAACAAACCACTTGTCAACCATTTTGGATTGAATAGCTCTTTCCAAATGATATTGCAAAAGTGTTTTCCCTTTTATTTCTAAAAGAACCTTACGAGGTAATCGAGAGGAGCCGATTCTTGCTTGAGTTATGCCTATTATTTTCACCAGTTCGCGGGGTTTAATAGTTCTTTTTGAGTCACATTGATCTGGCTAGTATATTCAATTAGCTCTTTGTTTTGTTGCCAGTTTTGAATCATTTTTATATTTTCTTCAAGCTGACTTGATTTATCTATTCCAACAACTACATGATCGATATATGGATTCTCCAGTACAAAGTTTAATGCAAGTGCACCAACTGAAATGTTATATTTTTCACAACAAGTATGAAGTTCTTCTAAATTTGATTTGAGGGGCTCTAGTTTCTGTGGTAAATTTGAAGAGTTCATAAAATATAATCCCTGAAGAAAGACTGAGCGAATGTGTATTTCTGTACCCAATTGTTTAAGTTGTGGTAGGTGCTTTTCAAATTTTCTATCCAATATGCTGTAAGGTAATTGGACTAAATCGGGTATTAAGTTTAGGTCTAATGACTTTTCAAGTTGTTCTGTTGAATATAGAGAATAACCTATTTTCTCTATTATTTTATCCTGTTTTGCTTGGAGAAGAAGAGTCCATAATTCTGGGAACTCAATGAGATTACTCGCACTGTGAGCCAGATAGCCGTAAATACATTTTATCTTTAATTTTCCGAGAGAATTGAGAATTTGTTTTTTTAATTCATTACTACTGGCGACAGAAGAAAATTTTGTTACAATACGAAATTGATCGTTGGAAAGTTGGGCAATTTTTTCCTCAGCATTTCCATAGGCTGGGGCTGTGTCTAAAATCTTAATACCTGCATGATTTGCAAGGGTGAAAATTTTAGTAATTTCTCCATCACTTGGAATTCCAGTGGGATTATTTATTCCGTATGGGATTCCAAACTGAACTGTTCCTATTGCTAGTTTCAAAATAAACTTTAGAATTTACGTAGTACAGAAATAGATATCCATTCATTTTTATCATCTGTAGATTGGAAGCCATGGTGTGAACCAACGACTTGCTTTACGAGTGAATAGTTTGGATGCCAATCAAATAGTTTACGATAGTCCATTTTATAACTTTTAATTTCATCTAGATCATGATAGTCATTTGCAATTTCATTTTTGGAGTAGAAATCCAAGATAAATAAGTTACCTGGGCTTTTTAATACTCTGTTTGCTTCTGCCGCTATTTTAAATAAATCCTCTCTGTCGCACAAATAAAGGCAGAATCCGAAAACTAAAATATCAAATGAGTTGTCAATAAATGGCAACTCATCCGCTGTTCCAATACGGGCAAGAACTCCTTTTTTTAAGGCATCTTCAACGGCTATTTTTGATGGATCGATCCCTGAAACTTCATAGCCAAGTGTTTGCAATTCTTTCAATCGTTTGCCATTACCACAGCCCACCTCAATAATCTTTACCTTGTTATTTTTATGGGGGGGGGGAGATTTTTAGTATTTCATTCAGCAAGGGATCTGTTTTAGCATCATTTGCTTCTAGTGCCTGTCTATTTCTGAGAAACCAATTATCACCTTCTGTGTCTAAAAAAATATCTTTCTGTTTTTTAGTTTTCATATGAACCAATTTGTTTGTCAGGTATTTTCGAATAGTTGCTTATGATTGTTTCATAAAAACTTATTTTTTTTTCGATCACAAAGCCTTGCTCTTCATCAGTAAGTGTTGGATACATCGGTAAACTAATGCATCTTTTATAATACGCTTCTGCATGAGGCATGTTACCCTCTTTCCAGCCAAGAGCGCGATAATAAGGCATCAAATGGCATGGAATGTAATGAATCTGAGCAAAAATGCCATTCTCCTTTAAGTGATTGTATAGACCCAACCTATTTTCAACTTCAAGGATATACAAGTGATATGCATGTCCATCCACCACACCCGTTTGTCTTTTGGTGAATGATTTTCCTTTAAATGCTTGATTGTACTTTTCTGCGATCTCTTTTCTTCTGGCTAGTCCTTCATCAGCCCTTTTAAGTTGAGATAGACCCAAAGCAGCTTGGAAATCGGTTAATCTGTAATTGTATCCTAAGGTTTGCATTTCCATGTACCAGCCGGGCCATTGGTCATTAGTTGCTAACAGTTCTCCTGAAGCAAATTCCATTGAATTCTGGAAAGAGTCAGTTGCCCTGGTAATGCCATGGGTACGTAACACGAGTAATTTTTTGTAAAGTTCTTTGTTATTGGTAGTAATCATTCCACCTTCTCCCGTTGCAATGTGTTTTACGGGATGAAATGAGAATATGGCCAAATCCGCAAAATTTCCATTACCACAGTTTTGTTTTTGATTTTTTGAATCGATAAAATATCCACCGGGTGCATGGCAGGCATCTTCTATGATCCATAAACCAAACTCATCTGCAAGCTTTCTATACGCTTCCAAATTGGTTGCTCTGCCAGCAAAATCTATAGGAATGATTCCTTTATAAGTTCCTTTGGGTGATTTTTCAAGTAAAGCTCGAACTTTATCAATGTCCAAAAGGTAGGTTTCAGGGTCGATGTCGCTAAATACAACTTCGCCACCGCAGTAACGAACACAATTAGCCGACGCAGCAAAAGTGATAGGGGTTGTAATTACTTTATCTCCAGGCTGAATATTTAATGCTAAAGCACATAAATGTAATGCTGCAGTGCCATTCGATAAGGAAACAGCATATTCTGCTCCAATGTATTTTGAAAATGCCGTCTCGAATTCAAGAATTTTAGGACCTTGGGTAAGGTAGTCTGATTTAAGAGCATCAATTACAGCATGAATATCTTCATCTGTTATGTTTTGCTTGCCATAAGGGATGTTCATACGAATAAAGTTTGAAAATTTTGGTCCACATGTTCTCTAATTAAATCCCGAATTTCTTCAACAGAGATCCACTCTGTATTTTCGCCCGAGTTATAGCGAAACCCTTCTTTTACTTTTTTTGCCTTGAAGTGGTCAATAAAGTCTTGTGTCTTCCAAGAAGGGGATTGGGGAAGAATAACATAATACTTGCCTAAATCGTATGAGAAAAAAGAATCGGACGAGGTGATCATTTCTTCGTGTATTTTTTCTCCAGGTCGGATACCAACAATCCGATGTTCACAATCAGGACCTATTGCATGGGCTATATCAGTTATTTTATACGAAGGAATTTTAGGTACAAAAATTTCTCCACCCCAAGCAGTTGAAAGTGCGTGTAAAATCATGTCAACTCCGCCATCTAGTGAAATATTGAAGCGAGTCATAGATTCAACTGTGATTGGCAATACTCCTTCTTTACGTTTTTTAAGAAAAAATGGGATTACGGATCCATTGGAACCCATCACATTGCCATAACGAACGACAGAAAATTTCATGGGGTTATTTCCTTTAATATTGTTGGCAGCCACAAATAATTTATCGGATGCTAGTTTAGTTGCTCCGTATAAATTGATAGGTGCCGCTGCTTTATCTGTTGATAGCGCGACTACATGTTTTACATCTGTATCGATGGCTGCATTGATGACATTTTCGGCTCCATTGATGTTTGTTTTTACACATTCCATGGGGTTATATTCCGCTATTGGAACATGTTTCATGGCTGCAGCATGAATGACGTAATCGATGTCCTTGAAAGCTCTTTTTAGGCGTTCTGGATCTCTGACATCACCTATAAAAAAACGCATTTGAGGAAACCGATGCTCTGGATAGTCTTGTGCCATCTCAAATTGTTTCTGCTCATCCCGTGAAAAAACAACCAACCTAGTAATCCCAGGCCATTGGGCAAGTATACGTCTGACGAGCGCTTTACCAAGGGATCCAGTACCACCAGTGATTAGGATGTTTTTGTTAGTTAGATCTAGCATAGACTCTTTTTTTTGTGTTAAACACTTCTCACCAATTTCCCCTTCACTTCCTTAACCCCCGAACTATAATCATAAAATCCTCCCCCGGATTTAATCCCTTTATTCTCCGACACCACCATATTTACCAAAAGTGGACAGGGCGCATACTTCGGATTGCCAAATCCTTGGTAAAGTACATTTAAAATAGCCAAACAAACATCTAAGCCAATAAAATCAGCGAGCTCGAGTGGACCCATGGGGTGAGCCATGCCTAATTTCATGACTGCATCAATTTCCTCGATGCCTGCTACACCTTCTTGCAAACAATAAATGGCTTCATTGATCATGGTCATCAAAATGCGATTGGCCACAAAACCAGGGTAATCATGTACCTCGACTGGGGTTTTGTTGAGTTTTTTTGCAAGACTCATGATGCTGGATGTCACCTCGTCGGAGGTAGTATATCCACGTATAACCTCTACCAGTTTCATTACGGGTACGGGGTTCATGAAATGCATTCCGATTACCTGACCTGCACGTTTGGTTACAGAAGCAATTTTGGTGATGGATATAGATGAGGTATTGGATGCCAAAATCGCCTCTGGTTTACAAAATTGGTCTAGCTCTTTAAATATTTTGAGCTTTAGATCAATGTTCTCTGTTGCCGCTTCCACGACTAAATCCACCTGTTCGACACCCGATTTGAGGTCGGTATGTGTGGTGATGTTATTTAATATGTTGGGTTTATCTGGTGCCGAAATAATCCCCTTACCGACTTGTCTGTCTAAATTTTTTGAAATAGTCGTTATTCCTTTTTGAAGGTTTGCTTCAGAAGTATCAATGATATGGACTGAATAGCCAAACTGAGCAAAGGTATGGGCGATACCATTACCCATGGTGCCTGAGCCGATGACTGCAATATTCTTCATAATGGGTGCTAATATAGACATATAACGAGAAGTCGAAAGTATAAAAAAAACAGTAAAATAAATAACCCGTTAGGTAAATTATTTATTAGCTTTGGTAGTCGACGTGTATGCTAAGATGTAATTTTAGTTCGTTGTCGCCTTAACCTCTTCAAAATTTGCTTTTTATGATGTCCTCAAACAAAGTAGATAATGCTGTTTTTGATCAATTAGGTGATTTAGGGCATCAAAGTGTGTCCTTTTGCTATGATGAGGATACAGGGTTGAAGGCTATTATTGCTGTCCACGATACCACTTTGGGGCCAGCCTTGGGGGGAACGAGGATGATGGCCTATAAAACGGAGGGAGATGCATTGAGGGATGTTTTACGCCTTTCGAGAGGGATGACCTACAAGGCAGCTATCACGGGTTTGAATTTGGGCGGAGGGAAGGCTGTTATTATTGGAGATAGTCGAGCACATAAAACAGAGGCCTTGATGCGGCGTTATGGTCGTTTCATAAAAAATCTGAATGGTTTATTTATCACGGCTACTGATGTGGGTACCAATCAAAAAGACATGGAATATATCCGCATGGAGACCGAGTATGTCACGGGTGTTCCAGCAGAAATAGGTGGTAGCGGAAACCCTGCGCCTATCACCGCGATAGGGGTTTACTTTGGAATCAGGGCATGTGCTAAAGAACTTTTTGGGAATGATACGTTGGCTGGAAAATCGGTTGCGGTGCAAGGGGTAGGCCAGGTAGGAGAGTGCTTGGTCCGTTTGCTTCGGAAAGAGAATGTCAAAGTATATGTAAGCGATCTAAATGAAGATCGCTTAATGCAAATCGCTAAAAAGTATAAAGCAGAAATGGTATCTAATGCGGATATCTATGATTTGGATGTAGATGTATATGCGCCCTGTGCCTTAGGGTCAACCATTAACACAGCAACAATAAATAAACTAAAGTGTGCGATCATTGCAGGATCTGCTAATAATCAACTGGCGAATGAGGAAGAGCACGGGAAACTCTTGTTAGAAAAAGATATTTTATATGCTCCAGACTATTTAATTAATGCAGGGGGATTGATTAATTGTTATTCTGAAATTGCTGGATACAGTAAGGAGCGTACCGTACAATTGGCCGAAAATATTTACGAAGTCACTCGTGATATACTGAAAAAGTCGAAAGCCGAAAATATTCCTACCCACGTGGCCGCGAATCAAATTGTTGAAAAACGGATAGCCGATATTCGGAAAATAAAAACAAACGATTGAAATATTGGGTATTGGTACACCTAGATATCAATAATATAAATTACCTTTGCGCCTTCGCATAACAAAAATGACACATCTACGTGTCGAGTACTAAAAATTGTTCTTATACATGTTAAACAGAAGGCATCTAAGGGTAAAGGTTTTACAAGCTTTATATTCGTATTATCAATCGGAAGTAAAAGACTTTAAACCTTTTGAGAAAGCACTATTAGGTAGTGTAGAAAGTGTTCAGGAGCTATACATTTGGCTTTTGTCTTTGTTGGTAGAGATCGCTGATCAAAGTCTTTTAGATGCCGAAGAACGAGCAAATAAGCATTTGCCGACGCCAGAAGATCTAGCTGTAAACATCAAATTACAAGAGAACCGTTTCATAGTCTCTCTAAAACAAAATCCAGAGTATCTTGCCGCTATAAAAAAGTATAAAATAGCATGGGACTTCGATCCTGAGGTGAGTAAATCTGCTTTTGATGCGTTGAAAAATACGGAGGACTATGCAAATTATCTTCATCTAGATAGTCATTCCATCCAGTCGGATAAAGACATTATCAAACACATTTTCAAAAAAATAATCCTGAAATCACCTGGTATCGTCCAAGTTTTTGAAGAAAAGTTTATCAACTGGCAAGTCGATAAAGAGGTTTTGCAGGCTTTAATTGCAAAAACATTCAAGAGCTTTTCAAGCGAAAATCCAGCCGATAATCAATTGGCATCCATCTGTCCCAATTGGGATGAGGATAGGCCATTTATCATCAATCTGTTTTTGAAGACGATTCTTTTCGAGGAAGAATATCAAAAAATGATTGCGGAAAAAACAAAAAATTGGGAAACGGATCGAATTGCCATGATCGATATTCTTTTAATGCGCATGGCTATTGCCGAGATCTTGCATTTTTCGACCATCCCTGTCAAGGTGACTATCAACGAATACATCGAAATATCAAAGGAATTCAGTACCCCCAAGAGTAATTCGTTTATAAACGGTATTTTAGACAAAATTTTGTTTGACCTTCAAAATGAAGGGAAAGTGCGCAAGCAAGATCGGGGATTAAGGGAGTAAAAGATGCGCATTCAGGCAAATAAGCAATTGCGAGTGGATTTGTCATGTTCCCAAATAAAATGAAATCATTTTTATAAAAATCAATTTATATGTCACCAGCTACATTATTACAAATTTCATCAGGATCAGGTTTAGGACAATTAGGACAATTTTTGCCTATCGTGCTTATTATCGTTGTGTTTTATTTTTTTATGATTCGTCCGCAAATGAAAAAAGCGAAAGATCATAAGAAATATGTGGAAGAATTGAAGAAGAACGATCGAGTGATTACAACTTCTGGTATACACGGTAGAATAGTGGATTTGAATGATACTTCGTTCTTAGTGGAGGTTGAAAGCGGAGCAAGAATTCGTTTCGATAAATCAGCGATTTCCTTGGAAGCTTCAAAAGCTTTGAATAAAGCTTAACTATTTTCCTTATTTAAATGAAGCCGTTTCTTATTTAGGAACGGCTTTTTTATGGAAATCCCAGTAATAAGAGAGGGCTTAGTAAGGCTAAGGTTTTTCTCGACTAGGGCGTGTGGCTTAGAGTACTAAGCTCTTAGGATCACGATTGTTTTGCCAGATGGCGATGATGATTATTTCGTCTTTCTTTATTGAATAGTACATGGAAATAGATTTTACAATAAGTGCTTGGTTACAGTGTTTACTACCTTCATTTACTTTGTATGCGAGTGGATTTTCTTTTAGAGCCTGTTTAAAAATGAGAGAGGAATAATGCTATAGGCCTGAGAAACCGATTGGAACGAGTTTTTTTGTTGTGACAAAACTTCAAAAAAATGT
>CAIOLR010000293.1 GCA_903859135.1 uncultured bacterium
CTCACATGGGTTTGGGGTGTTATGTTAAGTATTACTTTCCTTGGCATTGGTTCTATCTTTTACAGCTTTTAACAGAATAAATTCTACTGTCTTTGTTACCGACCATCTTTTTCTGTCTGCCAGTTTTATAAGTTTTTCATGAACTTCTGGTGTTAGGTAAATTGTTGTACGTTTCATAATGATTCACTTTGATGCAATATACATCATGTTATAACATTGTACAAATTTATGTACATAAAAAAACCTCCTTTTTTAAGGGAGGCTAAGTCAAACGAGAAAACATCAACCGAACCTACTTTTTCCTTGCCATTGCTGACATATGGGAGAATTTTTTATTTCCGTATTTAGCTCTGCCTGCCTTTGCGGCTATAGCAGCCCCTATTTCCTTTGCTTTAACAGATGAAGCACCTTTACCTTCATATTCAGAAGCTGCCTTATTTGCGATTGCAGCGAACCTAGCGCCTGAACCTAACTTTGCTTTCATGTTATTTGTTTTTATTCATTGCTTTTAAAGCTAAGCTTCTGTATCTTTGAGAATTAATCATATCAGGATTTTTTTTAATTTCTTTGTCTGCTTTTAAATTATAATTTTCTACAGATTTTTTATATTTATCATAATTTCCTGATTCATCAATTTTTGTTGTTTTATTTATTTTAGAATAAACATTTTTTCTAGCTTCAAAATCTAAGGAATCAGCTACTTCCATTGTTCTTTTTGGAGTTAATAATTTGCCTTTTTTCTTTTTTTCTTCTTCTGCATCTGCTTTCATTTGAGCTGGGCTTACTACTGTCTTATCTAGCATTTTACCTTGGGCTACATTATCTGCCCTTTCCTTTGCACTCTGCATTGATTTTAATTTTGACTGCGGAATGGTTTGGTCATCATCAGTTGTTATTTGCTCTAGTGCCATAATGAAAATTTTACCAAATATACGAAATATTTTTACCATTTATATTAGAAAATAATTCAAAAGTTCTATATCCATAACTGTTAAAGGCTCCCCCCCGCTCGAAATCCTCTTGGGTTTTTTTGGGGTTTCCGTTCTCTTGCACTGGGTAGGTCGCTTTCTTGGATGTCTTGCACTCCTCTGCCTTTGCTTGTTGGTGTTGGTTTTGGTTGGGGTTGGTCGCTTTGGTTTTGGTCTTGCACTGCTTCCAGTGGTTAGGTTGGTGGGGGTTAGTTTAAGTAGGTGGTATTAGGTGGGAGAGAGGGGAATTAACTTAATTATTGTAGCTACATTCAGAAAATTAACTTAACTTTGTAGCTACAAAATATTTATATGGCAAAAAGCAAACCAATTGGAGTTAGATTTGACTTATATAAGTTGGATATGATTCAAAAAGAGCAGAATTTGACATCTGTTCAACAGGTAGTAAATTATCTTATGGACAATTATGGTTCAAAAGAAGTTAAAAGAGGAGCGCCTTTCAAGAATATGCCTCCTTATCACACAGATGCCCCAAATTTGGAAGAACTAGCTAATTACTTACCAACACCCCCTGAAAATTTAAAAGGTCTAGATTTGGCTATTTGGAAGTCAGAGAATTGGAAATAATTCGTATCTTAGCTAAAATTTATTAAAATGACTACCGAAAAAAATTTTTCGTATTTTATATCTTATTTAAAAGATTCTTTTGACCAAGCTGTTGTTTGGCATCATCAAACAGATCAATATCCTGTTCATAAAGCATTAAACAAGTTTTATGATGGTATTCTTGATTTGACAGATGGTTTAGTTGAAAGCGTAAGTGGTATTTATGGAAGACCTCAAAAATATCAATTGGATGATCCTGAAGATTATGTAGATGTAGAGCAGGTAATATCTTACTTTAAAAAAGCTTATGAAAATATTCAAAAAGATAGAAAAGATATTTATGAAGAAACTTGGATTCAAAATCAAGTAGATGAAATTGCTACTTTATTTGCTGAAACATTGTACTTATTAAGCCTTAAATAATATGAAAAAAGCATTATCTATTATATTGGTATTTTTAGTATTGGTTTTTATTGCCTACACAGTTAACGAAAGTAATAAATCAAGAGTTGCTTACGAAAAAGCTTTGGTAGTAGTTGAAGGTAAGTTTGCTTTTTGTGGAGCATCTGGGGCAGTTCCAACAGGTGACACAATCACTGTGGAGGGCAAACAATTCTTGGAAGGAGTAGCGGCTTGTCCTGTATTAGATGGTCCGTCTATTGCA
>CAIOLR010000294.1 GCA_903859135.1 uncultured bacterium
AGTACGATTCCCCCTATTAGGTATAAACTGAGAAATAGAAAAATAGGAGATAGAGACCAGAAATTGCGCATAGTGTAATTGTAATGGACTATTTTGTTAAGAAAGGTGCTAAATGTTGGTTTAGCAGAAGAAATATGAAAGATTTGGAATTGATTGTAGTTGAATAGGGCAAACCAATCTCGACGTAATTCGCTATTGCGAGCGAGCTAAATCACATTCAAAAAGAAATTTTTGTAAATAGATGGTTATAGTCTAACTAACAACACATGTACATACATGTACGAATCAATTTGATTATTGAAATCTGTGTGGTACTTTCCTATTGCTAGGATCAATTGGGAATGATCATTTTCTGTCTGCATGGTCTTGAAAAATTTATAGTTTCTCGATCCTAATATGGGAATCGAGACAGGTATTGGCACCTTTCCCAGTTTATTCGGGGGGGTTGTCAGTGGGTCATAGAGCCTGATCTCTCGTCACTTCTGTATAAATCAAACCTGCTTGAGCGAGGTATTGATGACAGCATGGTATTTCTACCAAATACTGTGCAAAGGTAACATAATATTAAAATAATAATCAACATTATTGATACTTTTGTGTTTTACGAAATTTAGACGATGCTCAGAACACATACTTGTGGCGAACTAACCATTCGGAATTTAGGAAAAGAAGTAACATTGACTGGCTGGGTTCAGAAGTCGCGCGACCTAGGTGGAATGACCTTTATTGATGTCCGTGATCGATATGGAATTACACAATTGACGTTTAATTCGGATGATGATGCCGAACTTCGTTCACAAGCGCGTCAGTTAGGGCGTGAGTTTGTAATCCAAGTGATGGGCAAGGTGATCGAGCGTTCGAACAAAAATTCGAAGATGCCAACAGGCGATATCGAAATTAAAGTTTCTAGATTGGAGATTTTGAGTGCAGCCAAATTACCCCCCTTTCTGATCGAAGACGAAACGGATGGAGGCGATGATTTGCGCATGAAGTATCGCTATCTTGATCTTCGTCGAAATCCAGTTCGGAATAATTTGGTGCTGCGACATAAAATGGCACAAGAGGTTCGTAAATATTTGGACGGCTTGGATTTTATCGAAGTGGAAACCCCCGTTTTAATTAAATCAACGCCCGAAGGTGCTCGCGATTTTGTAGTGCCTAGTAGGATGAACCCCGGCGAATTCTATGCCTTACCACAGTCTCCACAAACATTCAAACAATTGCTGATGGTGTCGGGTTTTGATCGTTACTTCCAAATCGTAAAATGCTTCCGTGATGAAGATTTACGTGCCGATCGTCAGCCTGAGTTTACTCAAATCGATTGCGAGATGTCCTTTATTGAACAGGAAGATATTCTGAATGTGTTTGAAGGCTTGATCCGTCAGCTGTTCAAAAATGTAAAAGGGATCGACCTGAATGAAGTACCTCGCATGACGTATGATGATGCCATGCGTTTATATGGATCTGATAAACCCGATACGCGTTTCGATATGAAGTTTGTCGAGCTAAAATCATCCGAAAACAAAACGGCCTCTGTTCTTGCTGATCCATCGGGTTTTCCTGTATTTGACCATGCAGAACTTGTGTTGGGTATCAATGCTAAAGGTTGTGCCGAATACACTCGAAAACAAATTGACGAGCTCACCGATTTTATAAAACGTCCTCAAATTGGTGCAACGGGCTTAATTTACTGCAGACACCATGCCGACGGAACACTGAAATCATCCGTCGATAAATTTTACACAGAAGCAGATTTAAAAAAATGGTCCCAGGCATTTGGTTCAGAGCCTGGAGATTTGATCCTGATTTTGGCCGGGACAGGAGATAAAGTACGCAAACAACTCAGCGAACTTCGTCTCGAGATGGGCACTCGTTTAGGTTTACGCGATAAAAATACATTCTCGCCACTTTGGGTGCTCGATTTTCCTTTGCTCGAGTGGGATGAAGACACGCAACGCTATCATGCCATGCATCATCCATTTACTTCGCCCAAACCAGCCGATATTGCTTTACTAGATACCGACCCTAGTAAAGTACGTGCGAATGCATATGATATGGTGATCAATGGAACCGAAATAGGGGGGGGATCGATTCGTATTCATGATCGTATATTGCAAGCGCTCATGTTTAAACATTTAGGTTTTAGCAAAGATGAGGCGCAAAAACAATTCGGCTTTTTGATGGATGCCTTCGAATTTGGAGCACCACCACATGGAGGTATCGCTTTTGGATTTGATCGTCTGGTTTCCATTTTTGCAGGATTGGATTCTATTCGTGACGTAATTGCTTTCCCCAAAAATAATTCAGGACGTGATGTGATGATTGATTCACCTTCGACGATTGCTGATGAACAGCTAAAAGAGTTAAGCATTAAACTGAGTACTCAGCTGATATAAGTTTGTAAGAAATTAGTAAACACACATACAATATGTTTGAAAATTTACAGGATAAGCTAGACAGAGCTTTCAAAGTTCTAAAAGGACAAGGAAATATCACCGAAATCAACGTGGCTGAAACCATGAAAGAGATTCGAAAAGCGCTGTTAGATGCCGACGTTAATTTTAAAACGGCCAAAACGTTTACCGATGGGGTGAAAGAAAAAGCGCTTGGGCAAAATGTGCTACGTACGATTGCCCCTGGGCAGCTGCTCACCAAGATCATGAATGATGAGCTGACTAGTTTAATGGGGGGCTCTGTTCAGGAACTTCATTTGACGGCTAATCCAAGTGTCATCCTGATTGCAGGGTTGAATGGTGCTGGTAAAACCACATTTACGGGTAAGTTGGCCAACTATCTAAAAACTCAAAAAGGTAAAAAACCTTTGCTGGTTGCTGCGGATGTGTATCGCCCTGCGGCGATAGACCAACTAGAGGTTTTAGCTTCACAAATTGAAGTGCCTGTTTTTACGGATCGTATTTCAAAAGATCCTGTTGAAATTGCAAGGACGGCTATCGCGGAAGCAAAAAAGAACGGAAACAATGTGGTGATCATTGATACTGCGGGTCGTTTGGCTATCGATGAGGGAATGATGAATGAAATTGCGCTAGTCAAGGAAGCAACCAATCCTCATGAGATTCTTTTTGTGGTAGATGCCATGACAGGCCAGGATGCCGTCAATACAGCCAAAGCGTTTAATGATCGTTTAGACTTTACGGGCGTAGTGCTCACTAAATTAGATGGAGATACGCGTGGTGGTGCAGCCTTATCGATTAAATCGGTGGTAAAAAAGCCCATTAAGTTTATTGGTACTGGCGAAAAGATGGATGCCTTAGATGTGTTTCATCCCGACAGGATGGCTTCACGTATTTTGGGTATGGGTGATGTCGTTTCCTTGGTTGAACGCGCTCAACAACAATTTGACGAGAAAGAAGCGGCAGAACTGCAAAAAAAAATTCGCAAAAATAAATTCGACTTCAACGATTTCCTATCCCAGATACAGCAGGTCAAAAAAATGGGTAATATGAAAGATATTATCGGAATGATACCAGGTATTGGGAAAGCAGTTAAAGACATCGATATTGATGACAATGCATTCAAGCCTGTTGAAGCAATCATTCGCTCGATGACCCCAGCTGAACGCGAAAATCCTGATTTGATTAACCAAAGCCGACGTACACGCATTGCCAAAGGCTCGGGTACGAATATTGCGGAAGTAAACAAGCTGATGAAACAGTTTGATGATATGCGTAAAATGATGAAGCAGTTTTCGAACCCGCTGGCAGCAGCTAAGATGATGCGTGGCATGCCTAAAATGCCTTTTGGAAAATAAATGATCAATTTTTGACTTTTTACTAGTCACTATTCTAGTTTTTATAATATGGGAAATTTAAATGCAATCGGGCTTGAGAGCAACAAGGCAAAAAAATTGGCAGAAAAGCTAAATGATTTGCTTGCCAATTATTCGATTTTTTATCAAAACACTCGAGGTTATCATTGGAATATCAAGGGCCAGAAATTTTTTGAACTCCATGTGAAGTTTGAGGAACTATATACTGATTTACTCTTGAAAATTGATGAGATCGCTGAGCGAATATTGACTTTGGGGCATTCACCAAATCATAATTACTCCGATTATAAAAAGTCTTCTAAGATCATAGAGAGTGGTAAAGTTAGTGATGGCATTCAAGCTGTTGAAGGAGTTTTAGACTCTTTTCAGATAATTATTGCTTTTCAACGTCAGCTGCTTTTGTTATCAAATGATACAGGTGATGAAGGGACCAACTCGCTCATTAGCGACTACATTATGACTCAAGAAAAGCTCGTGTGGATGTATTCGGCATTTTTGGAAAAATAATACCCAATGAAGTTAAAGGATGAAAAAAAATACATGGTCCTTTATGGTTAATATCATTTTTGTTGGTTTAGGGTACCAATCTTGTCTAAAATGTTTGTAAAAACCTAGAAAAGTGCTGTTTATGGAATAGAAGCCATCGCTATCACGATTGAAGTAAACATTAGTAGCGGCCTTAAATATTACATGGTTGGCCTGCCCGAAAATGCGGTGAAAGAAAGTATGCTTCGGGTTGAGAGTGCGCAGTTAAAGACATCGATGACAATGCATTCAGGCCTGTTGAAGCAATTATTCGCTCGATGACCCCAGCCGAACGTGAAAATTCTGATTTGATTAACCAAAGTCGACGTACGCACATTGCAAAAGGTTCAGGTACGAATATTGCGGAAGTAAACAAGCTGATGAAACAGGTTGATTACTTCCGCAAAATGATGAAGCAGTTTTCGAGCCTACTGGCAGCAGCTAAGGTGATGCGTGGTATGTCTAAAATGCCTTTTGGCAAATAGGTCGCACTAATCAAGGAACTAGGAGCGAATTTTTTTGGTCTAATGGAAGGGCTCCAAGCTGACCTCGCCCCGATATTTCTTTGACTAATTCTTGAATTTAAAATAACCTAGCGAGATATTTTTACCTCTCGTGCGGATTGTACACAGATAATTTCCTGACTGGATAGGAGGTTGAGCTGCACTAGGGAAAAAGACTTTCGTATTGTCATAGTCCTCTATTTTAAGAACGGATTTCCCGCTTCTCTCTTCTGAAATATACACCGTGTTATCTGGATATTTATTAATATTCTCAATGATTAGTGGGTATTGGACCGATACACCTCGGTTTACAATGCTCAGTTTCTCTCCTGCTGGTATCGACTTCGGTTTTTTACATCCCATGCTAATGAGTAAGCAAATGGCCAAAAAGCTTAATAAGATTTTAGTTTTCATATTTTTTTTAATTTAAATACAATCATAATCTTATTTAAAGATACGTTTTTTTGAACTTACTCCAAATATATTTATTGAAAATTAATTTATTTTTTAAAAAATTGCAAAATCGAGCGATTAATTCCTGATGGGCTCCTGTTTAGTTAACAAGTTTTTTGGTAGTTTAGGCGACCAATTTCACTACAAATGCCTATAAAAACTTACGGAAGTGCTGTTTATGGAATAGAAGCCATCGCTATCACGATTGAAGTAAACATTAGTGGTGGTACTAAATATTACATGGTTGGCTTGCCTGATAATGCCGTAAAAGAAAGCATGCTTCGGGTTGAGAGTGCTATTAATAACTCTGGGTACCGCATGCCAAGGCAAAAGATTGTGGTGAACTTGGCTCCAGCCGATATTCGAAAAGAGGGTTCTGCATACGATTTGGCCATCGCCATTGGGATTTTGGCAGAGTCGAATCAGGTGAAAGACGAGAAGTTGGACCAATATCTGATTATGGGCGAAGTGTCGTTAGATGGTGGTCTGCAGCCCATCAAAGGGGCCTTACCTATTGCCATACAGGGGCGATCAGATGGGTTTAAAGGATTGATACTTCCCAAAGCGAATGCGCGAGAAGCAGCTATTGTAAACGATTTTGAAGTTTTTGGTGTGGACAATATCAAGGAAGTTATTCGATTCTTCAACAATGAAATAATCCTTGAACGTACGATCGTAGATACACATCAAGAGTTCTCAAATAATGTTAGCAAGTATGAAAGTGATTTTTCGGATGTTAGGGGGCAAGAAAATATCAAAAGAGCATTGGAAATTGCAGCAGCAGGTGGACACAATGCGTTGTTAATTGGCCCGCCAGGTGCAGGAAAAACCATGTTGGCAAAGCGTTTCCCTAGTATTCTGCCACCGCTTAATTTATTTGAAGCACTAGACACCACAAAAATACATTCGGTTGCGGGTAAGCTAGCTGCTTCGGATTCGTTGATGACTACTCGGCCATTTCGTTCGCCACATCATACCATTTCTGATGTCGCACTAGTTGGGGGTGGTACTAATCCACAACCAGGCGAAATATCATTGGCTCATAATGGTGTTTTGTTTTTGGATGAACTGCCTGAGTTTAAACGTACGGTTCTTGAGGTGATGCGTCAACCATTGGAAGAGCGAAGGGTGACGATTTCAAGAGCGAAGTCTTCCGTTGATTATCCTGCAAGTTTTATGCTGGTAGCCTCGATGAATCCGTGCCCATGTGGGTTTTATAACCATCCCGAAAAGGACTGTGTTTGTGCTCCTGGTGTCGTTCAAAAATATCTCAGTAAAGTATCGGGCCCATTGCTCGATCGTATCGACCTGCATGTAGAAGTAACACCTGTCAATTTTAATGAACTCGCTTCCAATCAGCCTGCCGAAAAAAGTGGAATGATCCGCGAACGCGTAATTCAAGCGCGTGATATCCAACTCAAGCGTTTTGAAAACAAGTCAAACGTGTTTTGTAATGCACAAATGAGTTCGAAAACAGTACGGGATCTTTGTCAGATTAGTGAAGAGGGGCAAGGTTTACTAAAAAGTGCGATGGAAAAGTTGGGCTTATCGGCTCGTGCTTATGATCGTATCTTAAAAGTAGCCAGAACCATCGCCGATTTAGCCGACAGTGAGGGTATAAGTACAGAGCACCTCGCAGAAGCGATTCATTACCGCAGTCTGGACCGAGAAGGCTGGGCGGGATAAGCTTTCTTTATCTCTTCTGAAACTATTGATTTTAATGTTTTTATTCATTAAATTTAGTTTAAGAAGGTTTGTTAACCGAAAGTCTATTTGTGTGAGATGACGACAGGTCAACTAAAATATGGATTGAAGTTTTTGCTTGTTGCGCTCTACTTCAGCCTCGGGTTGACTAAGGCTGAAGCACAAATCAATTTTAACTATGCTTTGACAGGGACTGCTGCCAGCTATCCTGTATTAAGCATCTATGGAAGTGCTACGCTTACCTCTGGTGGGATAGATCTCGTTAATAATGGTTGGTTGCGCCTGACTCCTAATAACCAAAACCAAAATGGATATGTTCTCGTTGATCAGGCATTTCTCTCTACTCAAGGGTTAATCGCAGAGTTTGATTATAAATCTTGGGGGGTAATACCGAACAATGGTTACAATTCTTTAGCAAACGGTATATCTGTCTTTCTGTATGATGCTACAATAGCAACAGCTAACTTCCAATCAACATGCAACAATTCAGGAGCATCACTTGGATATGCATATGATCATACTGTGCCATGTAGCGGTGCAACGGGAGGCTATGTAGGTGTGGGCCTTGATTTGTATGGTGCTTTTTCTGACAAAGACTGGTTAAATGGAGGGGTAACTGGTGGATACGCCCAGTCTATTGGAATTAGGGGGCCGAGTGGCCCTAATCGGAATCAGACCCAATATGTTGGTGGAACTACCTCAAACTTAGGGAATGCTATAGATGTTTCTTTGCGAGGGAGTTCCGTTGGATACAATACAAGTACAAGTACAAGGCCAACAGATATTCAATTTTATAGAAAAGCGCGTGTGACGCTTCTTCCTGTTATAACAGGTGGGCTTGTGACAGATTTTGCAATAACGGTGCAACTTGCTATTACTCCAGGAGGATCGCTTTTAACTGCTGTAAGCAATGTTCCTATTGGCGCTATTCCTCCCCCTACTTTAAAAATAGGTTTTTGCGGTGCCACTGGTGCTGCAACAGCTAATCAAGAAATTCGTAATCTATCTGTTTTTTCCCCTATAGCTTTGGCTGTATCTAATACTGTAGACTTATCTTCCGCTCGAGTTGGCGATCAAGTAAATTATACGACGGTTATATCCAATGTAGGTATCAATGCAGTATCAGCTGGTAGTACGGCTACTCTTTCTATTGAGACGAATGGGGTAAGCATAACGAGTGATATTATTGGTCATGTACTCAAAAATACACTCGCAGCTGGTACAGCGATCTTATTTAATGCTGCTCAATCTACTCCCGCAAAGCAGGTGTATGATATTATCAATTTTCCAATAGGCGGTACTTTAACACTAACCTATACTGGGTCCATTAGTACAATTGTTGCTTTTTCTGTATCTGCTACCAATACGGCTACCATAACACCTCCACTTGGATTTTTGAATATTGGTAATCAATATGTTAGTACTGCATACACCGCTATCATAAAAGACATAGACTTGAAGGTGGATACCATAGTTAGTCCAACTATAGCTCAAGTTCTTGGATCTACTCTGAGCTATACAACGGTCATATCGAACCAAGGTCCCACTGCGCTGACAGGCCCAAATACGGCCACATTTTCACTAGATCTTACAGGGTTAGCAAATTTGAGCACCATCACACCACAGCTCTCTGGATCAACTCTTTTTGTGAAAGATATCGCTTTGTCCCAACAGCAAAACAAGGACATATATGATATTAACGAACTTCTGGTAGGACAAGCAATCACGTTAACGTATACAGCCACTATTATTTCAGGAAATCCGTCTGCCATCAATAAAGCAACTGTTAATCCACCAGTGAAGGGATACTATTATACGAATACGAACACTAATGTTAGTGCAGTACAAACGTTTATCAAGCCCGTATTAACTCAGCCAGACAATACTACGATTATCTGCACAGGATCATCTGTGAATAAGGAATTGCTTTCTGACAATCCTTCATTCACTTCATTTATCTGGACGTCAGTGCCTAGTGCGAATGCAATTAGTGTGCAGCCATCTACAGTTGGTAGTATTATTCAGGATGTTATTGCCAACATAGGAGGTACAAGTGGAACGGTTATCTATACCGTAACTCCGACTATAACAGCCAACCTTGTACTTGCCGATGGTAGTGTTTCTACTACCACGGTAACTACGCCTGGAGATTCAAAAACATTTACAGTCTTTGTGCGAACTTTTTCCATGGCCCCCATCACTGTCTTAGTTAGTGGAAATGGGATTATTAAGTACAAAGAAGATGCTGTATTTACTGCAAGCAGCAGTCTTCCATTCGCTAAATATACCTGGTATGAAGATGCTGACAAAGCGAATCCTATTTTCGGGGGTGTTGATAATGGAGTATTAAGCAAACATGCTCTTTTGCCGGGAACCTATATTTACTACGTAGCTGTATCTAATGCTGAGTTTTGTGAAGGAGCATTATTCCCCGCGACGATCATTCTAAGTGCAATATCTATTGCTAATCCTCCCAATGCGTTCACTCCTAATGGGGATGGAATCGAAGACACTTGGGTTATCGAAAATATTGAGCAATACTCACATTGTGATGTGCGTATATTTGACAGGTGGGGGAATACGGTGTACTCACCTACGGGTTACAATGATCCTTGGACTGGTAATTTTTATGGTAGACCTTTGCCTGTAGCAACATATTTTTATTTGATTGATCTTAAAGATGGAAGTAAGCCTCACTTAGGTACAGTGGCTATTATAAGATGATTATAGTTGTTTAATGCCCTAATCTTTTTTGGTCTGATTCTAAGAAAAAGGGACCTCTCCATGTTTGAATTGGTGTTTTATCTTGTTTTATCCAAATTTTTAATGGATAGGATTCTAAGCGTATGTTTGTAGAATG
>CAIOLR010000295.1 GCA_903859135.1 uncultured bacterium
TCCGTGAAGGGAACTTTATCTTTCACTAAATCTTTAATATAGTCTAAAGCGAATGTATGATTAATAGCTTCTAAATGCTCTTGCATACTTTTTCCACCAATAGTTAAGCCCTTCTCAACCACTAAAGCAGTTTCCTGTAGCGTCAATGTATTACCTTCGATACGATTACTTTCGTAAGTATATTCCAGATCGAATGCTTTAGCAATTTTTTCACTTTCTAGATGTCTGTATTTATTCAGACTCGTTTTTAAGGTGTCTATTTCTGAAAGTGTACGATCAAGGTTGTTACTCATGTTTTTAGTTATTATAGTACCTGACATACGCTCCAGCCTAAAGGCATTGGAGGTTCTACTACCTACGCACAGGCCAATGCCTCACGTTGACGATAGAGAGCCGTGCCCCTGCTCACTTTAGGCCAAATGTATCAGAGTGAAACTAAAAAACAAAATATGTCGAAAATTCAATGGGTGTATGACAAACATCTACCTACAAGCTCCCTCTCTTTCGGAGAGGGCTGGGGTGGAGGCGTAAAAAAATGCACATGTGTCATACCCCCAAATAAAAAGGAGTAGGATTCATTTGCTACTCCTTTTTCTGTTTGTGGGACGACGTATTCATTTGGGGCTGAATTTATCGAAGGGGCATGCGTGCTTCCCTTGCAGAAGAATCGTAATCTTTAAATGATTAAATTTGTAAAAGGGCATGATAGCAGATATTCGCCTTTGGCTATACGGCCATGGGAGGCATCTAAGCATGTAAATTCATTGAAATTTAATAATCATCCGCTATGATCATTGTACATCCGCAATATATTACGGATACTGCTGGTAAAAAACTAGTTGCACTTCCACTGAATGAGTTTGATACACTGATGAGCGAGTTAGAAGATGTTCGCTTATATGATGAAGCTAAAAAAGAAGATGACGGCAAGCGTATTTTATTTACAGATTATGTAAAAAAACGCAAGAATGAACATGAATAATACCCCTATCCAGTTCACCGTACTCGATCGATTTTTGCAATATGTTCAGATCGATACCCAATCCGATCCAAACTCCACCACTTGCCCATCGACCGCGAAACAGAAAAATCTAGGCAAGCTGTTAGTGCAGCAGCTTTTGGAAATGGGTGTGTCGGATGCGCACTTAGATGAGTTTGGATACGTATATGCTACCATCCCATCCAATACGAATAAAAACGTGCCCGTCATTTGTTTTTGTTCGCACATGGATACTTCGCCCGATTGTAGTGGAGCAGGGGTGAAGCCGATGGTGCATCGAAATTATCAGGGGCAAAATCTCATTCTCCCAGATGATCCCACACAAGTGATTCGCATGTCAGACCATCCCGACTTGAAAGCACAAATCGGACATGATATAGTTACCGCGCGTGGTACCACTTTGTTGGGTGCGGATAACAAAGCGGGTTTGGCCGAGATCATGGACGCCGCTCATTTTTGGATGACCCATCCAGAGGTTTCGCATGGTACCATCAAAATTTTATTTACCCCTGATGAAGAAATTGGAAGAGGCGTGAATCGCGTCGATCTGAAAAAATTAGGAGCTGACTTTGCCTACACCGTCGATGGTGAAACGAGTGGGTCTATCGAAGATGAAACCTTCTCGGCAGATGGGGTTGAAATCAAGATACATGGAGTAAGTGCTCATCCTGGTTTTGCCAAAGGAAAAATGGAAAGTGCCATTAAAATAGCGTCCGAAATCGTGGCTTCCTTACCCAAAGAAAAACGATCTCCAGAAAGTACCGAAGGCAAAGAAGGCTTCATTCATCCTACAGCAATGAAAGGAACAGTCGAGTATGCACGTATTGAATTTATTGTTCGTGATTTTACGGACGAGGCACTGCGCGTACACGAGCACGTTTTAAAATCAATTACCGAAACGGTGATGCAAAAATACCCCAATGCGCGTTTCGAATTTAACGTGGTAGAGCAGTATCGCAACATGAAAAAGATACTAGATCAGCATCCAAAGGTAGTTGAGTTTGGACGTATGGCGATCGAGCAAGCTGGCTTGGTGCCCAAACTCCAGCGTATACGTGGCGGTACAGATGGATCTCGGTTATCGTACATGGGTTTGCCTTGTCCCAATATTTTTGCGGGCGAGCATGCTTTCCATAGCAAACAAGAATGGGTTTCTGTTCAGGATATGCAAAAAGCAGTGGAAACGATTATCCGATTGGCACTAATTTGGGAACAGCATTCGTAGGTCTACCCTGTAGGAGCATGTCATATATTAAACTACCTTTGTGTCCTTCAGCGGAATTGGTGGCGTATCTACGTACTATTTAATACAAAAACAATGAAATATAATTTCTTAAAATGGGCCTTAAGCATATTGGTTTTTGCAGCGATCAATTCCAGTTGCAAAAAAGAGTATGATACCATTGATGTGATTGACAATAAGAATATACAAGCCTACATTCAGCAGAATAGTTTGAGTAATATGTCTCCGTATAACAATACGGGGATTTATTATCAAGTATTGAATGCTGGAACGGGAGCACCCATGCAGTATTCAGACAAAGTACCGCTCATTTATACGGTTCGTTCGTTGGATGGAGGTTATGTGAGCGCGGATGTTTTTAGTGCCAGTAATCGATATGCGAGTTTTTTAGGTTATTTCAGACCAGATAGTTTGGCTATCCTGATCAAAGAAAAGCTTCAAAAAAGAAATGGCTCTATCCGAATCATTCTTCCTTCTCGATACGCGTATGGCAAGAATGGATCGGGTGCAATTCCAGGAAATGCATCGCTTGATTATACGATCAATACATTGGACGAGACAAATCAGCCCCAGTATGATGATCAGGCAATCAATACCTATTTAGCAGCGAACAGCCTAACTGTAGGGGTAGGTGGTTTGACGAAAACAGCAACAAGCGGGATTTATTACAAAATAGAGAATCCTGGAGCGGGAGGGTCAATTACTTCTACCTCTACCGTGACGCTTGAGTATACGGGCAAATTATTAAATGGATCTGTATTTAGCCAAGCTTTACCAGGTGCAGGTGTTAGCTTTAAACTAAATGCCACAATCCCAGGCTGGCAGGAAATACTTTCTTCTCCCTTATTACAACAGGGAGGCAGTGTTCGGATGATTTTACCATCTGCATCAGGATATGGATTCCCTGATCCTACGAAGCCTACTATCTATGCGCCCTTTGTTAATGTTCCTGCATTTTCTTGTTTAGATTTTAATATCAAGGTGGTAACGGTAGTTAATTGATATTTGCATTTGGAGTATAGCGAATTACGATCTTGATGTCTGAATAAGCTTGGCCGCTTTGTATTACATTCGCGCTGCAAAAAGCAAACTTAATACGTGATTATACCGTGATACCTCAAAACAGTTTCGAAATCAAACTACCTCAGTTTGAAGGTCCGTTCGACTTGCTTTTGTTTTTTATTGAGCGCGATGAATTGGATATTCAGGATATCTCGATTGCCAAAATCACAGATGAATTTTTGGATTATATCCATCAGCTTACGGCACTCAATATAGAAGTGGCTAGCGAGTTTATTTTTGTGGCGGCAACCCTGATGCGTATCAAAGCCAAGCTACTGCTGCCCCGACCAGCGCTTAATGAAGCAGGAATTGAGATAGACCCCAAGCAAGATTTGATCCAAAAGCTGCTCGAGTACAAAAAGTTTAA
>CAIOLR010000296.1 GCA_903859135.1 uncultured bacterium
ATCTGCATCTAATAGTATTTGAAAATCTACAATTGGGTTTTTATTCGAAGAGATAATAGGATTCAGGTGGGAAAAATTTGATTTTACAAAATCTGAATCATCAGTTACAAAAATGATATTGTAGTTTTCTAAATCATCTATAGTAGCTAAACAAGAATTATAGTAGTTTAAGGGTAATGAAAGATCTTTGCCACCCATGCTTTCGTCCCCAAATATTAAGTAATCAGTTCTTCTTACATGCATTACTAGTAAAGGCTTAGTGTTAGCAATACCGAGTAGTTTTCCTGCATCAATTCGATACTTTTTTTTATCTGGAATTCCTTTTTTAATTGATTATAGATATCTCTGAAATAAAATTCAGACTGGAAATACCCTTTATAAAAACAATGATCGTTATCAAGTAATCTGCTGTTTGTTTTATATGATTTTGTATTCTCAATCTCAACCACCAGTTTGTTTTTACCAAATAAAAAACGGTTTATTTTGGATTTTATAGGGGAATAGCTACTAAGTTCAAAATACTTATTGATGATCAAATGTTGATAAGTATCATCCATAAAAAAACTGGTTTTAAGCTTTTTACTTAAACTTAATGCGAAAGCATATTGAGATAATTGGTTTCCTAATAGTCCTTGTAGGTATATTGCAATCATAATTTTATAGGAGATCTTGTTTAAAGTTTTTAAGTTATTCTTATTTTTTTGTTAATTCAAGAAGGGATTGATTAACCTGAAACAGTTAATCAATCCCTTTTATCGCCTTCCTCCCATTCATATACCCCTCCAACGAAAGCAACAACGCAGGCAAAAGCATCAAATTAAAAATCAATGCCATGAGTAGGGTTATGGAAATGAGCATCCCCAACGCAGCAGTACCACCGAATGAGGAAGCGGCAAAGATGCCGAATCCGAAAAACAAAATTAATGCGATGTAAATCATGCTGCGACCAGTTTCTTGCAGCGTGTCCGAAACTAGTTGGGTAACGGTCCGGTGTGTGGTTCGTAATTCGTGGCGGTAGCGGGTTAGAAAGTAGATGGTTTGATCAGACGCGATTCCAAAAGCAATACTGAAAATAAGAATGGTTGAGGGTTTCAGCGGAACACCGCAAAATCCCATGATACCTGCTGTGACAATCAATGGAATAAGATTGGGGAGTAGCGAAATGAGTACCATCTTGATTCCTCTGAAAAGTAGCCACATGATCATTGCGATCAAACCAATAGCGAGCAACAAACTATCTCGTAAATTTTTGACAAGGTAATTGGTGCCTTTAATGAAGATGATGCTCGAGCCTGTTAGTTCAACCTGATGTTTTTGGGGACTAAAAATAGAATCGATGCGTGGCTGAATTTCTTCAATCAGCTGGTTCATGCGGCTTGAGCCCACATCCTTCATTTGAAAACCTACACGAATGACCTGCTTTTTGCTATCGACCAAATTTTTGAGCATGGTGCTATTCACTCCCGAATTGGCCATATAGCTCAAAATAAAACTTTTATCCATGTCGCTAGGAAGACGGTAAAATGTGAGATTGCCACCATAAAATGCTTGTGATGAGTATTTTAGGATATCAACGATCGAAATCCCTCGAGAAAACTCAGGGTAAGTAGCGATCATATTTTGCATGCGCTCCACTTTTTTGATGGTTGATAAATTCATCATTCCATTTTTGCGTTTGGTATCAATGGTTACTTCCAAGGGCAGTACACCATCAAAGTTTTTATCAAAAAAGGACATATCCTGGTAAACAGCGTCTTGCTTTGGTAGGTCGTCAATCACATAGCCGTTCACACGAATACGGGTGATACCCACGATGGAAATAGCAATAAGAAGAAGTGTGCCTGTATAAATCCATGTGCGTTTGGTGCGGACCAGTACATCTATTTTGTTTAATAGTGAATTTAAAAATTTGCTTTCTAAATGTTTGGTATGTCCTGTATTTGGACTGGGAAGGTAGCTGAAAATAATGGGGATCAAGCAGAGGCAAATAATCCATGTACCCATGATATTGAGCGAGGCTACAATGCCAAATTGCATCAGGATCTCACTTTTAGTAAAATACAATACACCAAAGCCAATGGCTGTGGTCAGGTTTGCAATAAATGTAGTGAGGGCAATTCGTTCGATCACCACTTTCATCGCCTTGAGCTTGTCGCCTTGTCGTTTAAATTCGTGGTGATATTTATTGATCAGTAAAATGCTGTTCGGTATTCCGATGATCACGATGAGCGGTGGTATCAAGCCCGTAAGCATGGTGATATCATATCCTAAGATTCTCAGTGTACCTAAGCTCCAAATTAAGCCTGCAATAACCAAAATAATCGGGAAGATAACAGCGTACAACGATCGGAAGAAAAATAAAAGAATGAGTGCTGCTACTGTAATGGATAAGATGGAGAATAAGGTGAATTCCTGATAATTTTTTTTGCTCACTACCGTTCTGATATAGGGTAGGCCCGAGTAATGTATTTTGATCGTGTGTTTTTTGCTGAAGGCTCTGCTTTTTTCAAGTATAATGTTAATAATGGGGATGCGGCCAGGGGAATTTAAAATCTGATTATCAAAGGTGATGGCCATTAGGGATGCCTCATTTTTACTGTTGAAAATAAGACCCTCATAAAAAGGCAGACGATATATGCGCTGACGCAGGCTATCCATTTCGATATCATTTGGAATAGGGGCCGCAGTTAATGGCTTGAATACAAATTTGTGATTGATGGTGTCTTTATTGAGTTCAGACAGTTTTCCGATGGAAAGTACTTGTTTGATTCCTTGGATGTGCTGGATATCATTGGTGAGTGTTTGCCAATCATTGAATATATCGTGTTTGAAAAGTGTATTCGATTGTATTCCCAGAACCATGATGTTGCCATCTTCGCCAAATTTCTTTTTGAAATCGTTGTACTTGATGTAGGCCGAATCCGTTTTGGGTAATACTTTGCCTGCATTAAAAGCGAGTCTTACACGGCTAGCTTGCCATGCCATCAGGGTGGTTAATAGAAAAAATAGGGCTAAAAAGAGAAGTCGGTTGGCTAATACAAATTTTGAGAATTTCTCCCACATGCGAATATGATTAGATTGGTTTAGACGGTAGCCAAAGGTACGAAACTCGTAAATTGTTTACTTTACTTTCGCATCCCTTATTTCTTTCAACGCTTCGACATCCCCCAGATCCTTTGCTCTACCTGCTTTTTCTTTCTCCCGAATCAAATCATTGATATGAATCAGCTCAGTCGTCATAATGGAATCGGCATTGAATAATTGAGCATTTTTGATCTGCTCCCTTCGTTCCAGAAACATAGTAAACTAGGCGATGCTCGCCTGTTATTCTTCTAGACCAAAATCCTTTTAGTCCGTGTTTCAGAGGCTCTGGTTTCCCTAATCCTTTAAATGGGGTTTGTTTAATAGATTTAATCAAGTCTATTATTTTGGTCACGTTTTCTGTGTCATTTTCTATCCAATATTCAAAGTCTTGCCAACCATCTGGAGTGAACTCAATATTCATATCAATCAGCTGAATTCGTTTTAAACTTATCTGGAGAGAAAGGGATCGTTTTTCCTGAATGGAGTTGATTAATGGATTCGTCTAGTCTTTTTCGGTTAGCAGCGGTCGATAATAAATGCCCCGTTTCGATCAGCGAATTATACTCGTTTATTGAAATGATCACCACGGCATCTTCTTCATTGTTATTGCGAGGAACAACAATAACATCCTGTGAATTACTTATTCCATCGAAATAGGTTTTCATTTTTGCCCTTAATAAGGATATTGTGATTGCTTTCATATTTATTGTACGTTACAAAGTACTTTCGAATGTACAAAATTGTTGTAATTTTATCAAATTGATTTCGTTTTTCTTACCCTTTTGGATCTTCTCTATATAGAGTTCGTTTAAATTTATTTTTTTGTCTGAATCTGAACGCACTCCTGATTCAGATAAATTTGAAAGCAAAAAAGAATATGCTACACAAAACACGCGGAATTGTTTTTAAGACGACGGATTACTCCGATACGAGTGTGATTGTTCAGGTGTTTACCGAAAAATTTGGACTTCAATCGTATTTAATTAATGGTGTAAAAAAGCCCAAAGCGAAAATAAAGAAGAATATTCTCCAGCCCCTGCACCTGCTGGATATGGTAGTTTATTATAAAGCATCAGGCACTATTCAGCGAATAGCTGAGCTGCGTCATCAGCCAGTTTTTCAAAGTATTCCGTACGATATGGTGAAGAGTTCGCTGGTTTTATTTCTAAATGAGATGCTTTATAAATCCATTCGTCAGCAGGTGGCAGATGCTATTTTATTTGAATTTTTATTTCGATCGATTGAGATATTAGATCAGCAGGAGAAAGGTCTTGATCTCTTTCATTTATATTTTTTGTTACGTTTGACTCGTTTTTTGGGTTTTTATCCAGATACGACACGGGCACAATCGGCCGATTGTTT
Source organism: uncultured bacterium (assembly GCA_903859135.1). Lineage (GTDB taxonomy): Bacteria > Bacteroidota > Bacteroidia > Sphingobacteriales > Sphingobacteriaceae > Daejeonella. The sequence continues at coordinate 4,447 of CAIOLR010000296.1, forward strand.
TGATCTCAAAGCTGGGTGTTATACCTCTGATTTACCGCCGCACAGATGGGTTTTGCAGCAACCGCATACTTCGTTATGGACAAGCCTGTTAAACGCTAGTTTTGATAGCTTGGAACATCTTCGCATAGCTGCTGCAGATCGTCGGATTTTGCTCGACAAGATCGTGAACTATTATCAATTGCATTTGGAGTGTTTAGGTCAAATAAAATCGTATGATGTTCTAAAAGAGTTAGTTAAATGAATGGTTGTAAATAATTATCAAAAAAAAGAAAAAATATTTTGGATTATTATTTGTTGCCCCTATATTTGCACTCCCAACAACGACAAAGGGAGCTTAGCTCAGCTGGTTCAGAGCATCTGCCTTACAAGCAGA
>CAIOLR010000297.1 GCA_903859135.1 uncultured bacterium
AATGCAAAATCGAGACTTTTATCCACCCTGTGGATAGCTTGTGAGTAAAATTCCCCCGCAAAGACTCCTAAAATGAAAAAAGGCCAACCAAATTTTATTTGCTTGAGCCTTTTTTTTATAATTTAACAAGACACCCTACTTTTTAGAATCAATTATCAATGATGGGGTTTATGATGATGTTTAACCCGTTTCAATCCGTCATTCTCTGGTATAGAAACCAGCAGAGGAACTCGTTCTATCGTAACGAAACTAATGTCGAGCCCAAATCCACGCTCTTCTGATAAGCTAAGTTTCTTGAGAATGAAGTAAAATGCCATCGTAAAACGATCAATGAGTGTAAGTGTGTTAGCGCGTGACAAAACCTTTTCTAAAACGACAAAACGGAAATCACCTACCATTTTGTGTTTGTTTAGAGAAGGGTATCGACTCGTTATATCAATCTCGTTGTGCTTCACGAGGTCAGCAACAACCATCCTAAATAAAACATTAATCTGTTGTTCAATTCGGAACCCTAATTTGAAATCTATACGAATTAGTTTTTCTGGAATCAGAAATTCTACTTCATACTCCTTTGTATAAGGTTCATCCATGACATCAACGTGTACCAACCAGTATACATCTGCGCGTTTAGGCTGTTTTTGTATGATAGAATACAAAATTTTAGACTCGATTTCAGACTTAAAATTGGAACTGGTGAGGTACACTAATTGAGAAGCATATTTAGGCACTGACTCATCTTCACTGAGGTCTTTAATGATGGGATAGTAATCCTCAATTTCAACAAAACGCAAGTATCTATTTTTAATCTTTCGAGCAGATGACCACGCCCACATCACCGCAAAAAGAATAGAACCCAGCATCAAGGTAAACCAACCTCCATGATGTATTTTAGTTAGGTTTCCAGTTAAGAACGTGAGTTCAATAATACCATATACGGTCAAAAATAAAACGATCATGTAAGTCGGGAACTTTTTCCGCTTCAAATAGAAGGATACCAATATGGTCGTCATCAGCATGGTGATAGTAATAGATAGTCCATACGCTGCTTCCATTTTAGCGGACTCTTGAAAAATAAAAACGACAATTAAACAGCCCAGCCAGAGTAACCAATTCATGGATGGAACATATAATTGGCCTTTTTGATCGGAAGGATAATTGATTTTCACTTTAGGCCATAAGTTTAAACGAACAGCTTCTGAAATGAGCGTAAATGACCCTGCAATTAAAGCCTGGCTGGCAATAATAGCCGCCGCAGTAGCAATTCCAATTCCAATAAAAAGAAACCAGTCAGGCATCATACCATAAAATGGTTTGGCATCATTTAACAGGCTTCCTTGATGCTGATGCAACCATACCCCTTGCCCCATGTAGTTCAGCAGTAAACATGTTTTTACATAAATCCAGCTGATACGAATATTAGATCGACCACAATGTCCCAAATCTGAGTATAGTGCTTCTGCTCCTGTTGTGCAAAGAAACACAGCTCCCAAAATCATCAATGCATTTGGACTTATAATGAGTATTTTAAAAGCATAGTAAGGATTGATTGCCTTCAGTATCTCTGGGTATTGAACAACAAAATTTAAGCCCAAAACAGCAATCATGGTAAACCAGATAAACATGATCGGCCCAAAAGCTTTGCCTACGAGCGAAGATCCAAACTGTTGAATAATGAATAGCATAGTCAAAATGATAATCACGATAGGAATCGTATGAAGTCCTGGATAAATGATTTCCAATCCTTCGATAGCTGCCGAAACCGTAATGGGGGGAGTGATAATCCCATCGGCCAACAATGCACAGCCACCAATCATGGCAGGAATAACAAGCCAAGGTGCTTTTCTGCGAACCAATGAGAATAGCGAAAAAATCCCCCCCTCACCCCGATTATCTGCCCGAAGGGTAATGATCACGTATTTGATGGTAGTTTGCAGTGTTAAAGTCCAAAAAATACAAGACAAGCCCCCCAATATCAAATCTGAGGTAATCACTCTTGGACCAATAATTGCCTGAAATACATATAAAGGAGAAGTACCGATATCTCCGTAAATGATACCTAAACTGATTAGTACGCCAGCGGTACTGAGTTTGTGAAGCTGTTTATGATTCGACACGAGATTTTTATAAGAATTTTTACAAGTATAAGAAAGCCCCACCCTAACCCTATCCGAAGGAGAGCGACCCCCAACGTGCTCAGCCCCTAAACCAAGCGTGATATTGTCTCCTTCTCCGAAGGAGAGCCTCTTTTTTTATTTTAATCCGCCAATCATTTCTTCCGGACGTACCCACTCATCAAATTGCTCATTATTTAACAATTTAAGGTTAAGGGCTGCTTCGCGGAGCGATGTATTTTCCTGCAATGCTTTTTTTGCAATCTTAGCTGCATTCTCGTACCCGATATGTGGATTTAAAGCAGTGACCAACATCAATGAGTTTTCTAAATGTTTTTTGATACCCTCGTAGTTGGGCTGTATACCAGCTGCGCAATGATCAGTAAAGGATACACAAGCATCTCCAATTAATCGAGCAGATTGCAAAAAATTAGATACCATCACGGGTTTGAATACATTCAATTCATAGTGCCCGTTCGATCCGCCGATAGAAATGGTGACGTCGTTGCCCATCACCTGAGCTGCAACCATAGTTACTGCTTCATTTTGGGTGGGATTTACCTTGCCCGGCATAATGGATGAACCTGGTTCGTTATCGGGAATATGAATCTCGCCAATACCGGAACGAGGACCAGAAGCTAACATCCGAATATCATTGGCAATCTTCATCAAAGAAACAGCTATTTGCTTCAAGGCACCATGACTTTCGACGATTGCATCATGTGCAGCAAGTGCTTCAAATTTATTTTCTGCAGTACGGAAAGGTAAATTAGTGAACTTGGCAATGTATGATGCCACTTTTACATCATAACCTTGAGGCGTGTTGATACCCGTACCAACAGCAGTACCACCTAAAGCAAGCTCTGCCAAATGATCCAATGTATTGCGAAGTGCCTTCAAGCCATGATTTAGCTGGGATACATAGCCCGAAAATTCTTGGCCAAGCGTGAGTGGCGTTGCATCCATCAAATGAGTGCGACCTATTTTGACTATATTTTTAAATTCTTCTGTTTTCTTTTGCAATGCATCACGAAGCTTTTCAACTCCAGGAATCGTTACATCAACGAGCATTTTGTAAGCAGCAATATGCATTGCTGTGGGGTACGTATCGTTTGAGGATTGTGACTTATTAACATCATCATTGGGGTGAATAAATGTTTTGCCTTCGCCTAGTGGATATCCTTGTAAAACATGTGCACGATTTGCGATCACTTCGTTCACATTCATATTCGATTGCGTGCCCGACCCTGTTTGCCAAATAACTAATGGAAACTCGGCAGCTAGTTTTCCTGCAAGTATTTCGTCGCAAACTTGAGCAATTAAGTCGCGTTTTTCGACAGTTAAAACACCACAATCTGCATTGGTATAAGCAGCCGCTTTTTTCAGATAGGCAAAAGCCTCGACAATCTCTTTTGGCATCGAAGCTTCAGGACCAATTTTAAAATTATTACGGGAACGTTCGGTTTGGGCACCCCAATATTTATCGGCAGGGACCTGTACTTCGCCCATCGTATCGTGCTCTACTCTGTAAGTCATTTGAAATATGTCTTTAGTTCGGACGGCAAATTTAGACTTTTTTGTCGGAATCGGGGTTGGTCAAATTATCGGGTATATGACACCCCTGCACATGGTGTAAATCAAGATAAGAAAAATAAGCAGGGGCTAAGTGCATAATATCTTTACTAATCTCAGTCATCAGCGTGCTTTACACCCTGCATGACATGATCTGGCCATTTTTCTTTTTCTCCAAATTTAACGAGTTCCGATTTCGACATTCCCTCTGCCAACTCCTCACGTATGAAAAACCGTCCACCCTTCTTGGTTACGCAATTATATGTTTTATTGGGTGCTTTCACCTTTGATTGCTCGAAACTAACTTCATTTCCGTCATTCGAGTGAAACTGGATGCCGTCTATAACTCCATATTTTGTATAAAACCGACCCCTATCAATATCTTTATGCAGTTTTTTATTTGCTTGACTGGAAGACGATTTTGTCTGATCTGCCACTCCTGGTTTTGCACCTTTGTACCCCGCATTCCCAGAAGTGGAAGCTATAGGTGCATACTTTTCGGCTATAGGCTCTGATAATTCTTTTTTACAAGCAGACATTATACAAGCTATCAACGTAATACTTAGTGCAACTTTTAAACTGGCTTTCATTATCTAATCAATTTATGGCATGAAGGTCAAGTAAACTACTTTTCACTACAATGCATCCTAGCTTCTAAACAATACGGACACAGGCAGAAACTAAAACACCACAACTAAACGATCGATTACAAAAAGTGGTATAAACGAAGAAGTGTATTTTTTTCAGGACGAGACAGACAGCACACACGTATAAATTTTATAAATCCTGATTCAGACAAAAATTTAAGGTCTCCTGTGCTTAGGCAAGCTCTGAACGATGAGGTCGTACGAATCATCAATCATGCTGAGCAATTGAGTATCTGTCAATCTTCCTGTGATGGATACGGTATTCCAATGTTTTTTATTCATGTGATAGCCTGGTTGTACTTCGGTATATTGTTCACGTAAAGCAAGTGCTTTTTCAGGGTCACATTTTACATTAAATATTTTACCCTCACCAAGCCCCATCAATAAAAAAATTTTATCATATACTTTAAATACCAACGTTTCCTCATCAAAAGGGAAGCCCTCCTCCACGCCAGGCTTGGCTAAGCAGTAATTTCGAATGGATTTAATATTTAAGGACATAAAAAATACTTTTTTGAGAAGATTGATCCTTGAGATGCATTAGCCATTTTGATATCCCAGTCGCTATACGTCATACTAATTCAATCTAAACGTAGCTATTAAATAAAATTCAGGAATGCTCACACGAAAATGTCCGTCATCGGCTATACGTTTCATTTCGTAAAATCCCATCATGCTACCGATATCTGTCTGTAAATTGCACCCAGAAGCATATTCGTGGCAACTTCCTGGTTCAATAATCGGCTGCAGACCCACAACACCTTCTCCCTCTACGATTCGTCGCGTGCCATTAGAATCAAAGATATGCCATTGTCTGCTCAAAAGCTGTACACGGTAATAGCTCAAATTTTGGATGGTCACCCAGTAGGCAAACATAAAGTGCCGATTGGCTGGATCGGAGTACTCAGGCTGATAAATAGATTCCACTGATACTTTTACACCATCCGTAATTTCGGTTGTCATAACCACATATTTAATAGATTTTCTAAAAATTGGGGAATTAATTCCAATCGATTAAGTCACAGCAAATTCAAGCCGAGCACTGATTTCTTCTAGAACGGAATGAATCTCTAAAATATTTTCTGAGGACACCAATTTCACGCGATACTCCTTAAAGTTGGGAATTCCCTTAAAGTAATTCGCATAATGACGGCGCATTTCAAAAATACCCGTTCGTTCTCCTTTCCAAGCAACAGATTTGTCCAGGTGAGTTTTACAAATATGCACCCGTTCGCTTAATGTGGGGCCAGGCAGGTGCTCCCCTGTTTTAAGAAAATGTTTAACCTCTCTAAATATCCACGGATAGCCGATAGCAGCTCGTCCGATCATAATACCGTCGACCTCATATTCCATACGCCAATTCATGGCTTTTTCAACGCTATCCACATCGCCATTCCCAAAGATGGGTATCCGAATCCTCGGATTACGTTTGATCTCTCGTATTAAAGTCCAGTCGGCATGACCTTTATACATCTGTGATCGTGTGCGTCCATGAATCGTTAAGGCTTGGATGCCAATATCCTGTAGTCGCTCGGCAACTTCGTACACATTTTTGGTGTGGTCATCCCAACCCAAACGCGTTTTTACCGTTACGGGCAAATGAGTCGAATCCACAACGGCTTTGGTCATTTTCACCATCTTGTCAACATCCTGGAGCAAACTCGCACCTGCACCACGACAAGCCACATTTTTCACGGGACAACCGTAATTGATGTCAATCAAATCCGGATTTGCGGTTGATGCAATACGAGCAGCTTCGCGCATGGTTTCAACTTCACTACCGAATAACTGTATCCCGATAGGACGTTCGTATTCAAAAACATCTAATTTCTGGATACTCTTGGCAGCATCACGTATTAAGCCTTCCGAAGAAATAAATTCGGTGTACATCATATCCGCCCCATTTTGTTTGCACACATAACGGAATGGCGGATCACTCACATCCTCCATGGGTGCCAGCAAAAGTGGGAACTCCCCCAGATCTATATTTCCAATCTTAACAGACATTGATTACCTTCAGCTCAATTTTAAGCGACCCCAAATTTACGAATAATTAATCATTCATGTCTCAAACAGAGCGCCATCCATCTTTGTCACTCCTGTTATTAATAGTCCTTGCACTAGCTGGCGCTTTGGTTTTTACCATACTTGGTGTGGTTATCGCGGGTTCGATATATGGTTTCAACCATATTCTTTACACTATTTCTGCTCCAGCATCGTGGAAGAGGAATGAGATAGGTATGATGGTATTAAAAATCATACAAATATGTTCTTCCTTCGGGATGTTTGTAGTGCCAGCCTTGCTATTTGCAAAAATAGAGCGTAAAAATTGGGCAAACTATTTGAAACTCCATACTACATCCTACCTCTTAATTGTGCTTACTGCCCTTATCATGTTGGCTTCGATGCCTATTTTAGAGTGGATCACGACATGGAATCAAAAAATGGAATTCCCTCCTATTCTTAAAAGCATAGAACAATGGATGCGCAACAAAGAAGATACCGCCAAGGAGTTTGTCAATAATTTATTAGTGATGCAAACGAAAAATGGCCTTTTAATCAATTTATTGATGCTTGCAATCATACCTGCTATTGGCGAAGAATTAATTTTCAGAGGCTGCTTACAACGTATTTTTAGCCGTTGGGTAGGAAATCAACATGTAGGTATCTGGATAGTCGCATTTATTTTCAGTGCCATACACCTGCAATTTTTTGGTTTTCTACCGAGAATGTTGCTGGGGGCGTTGTTTGGCTATCTACTGCTTTGGGGTGGAAGCTTATATGTCCCCATATTCGCTCACTTTATAAATAATGCAATGGTAGTTATTGTCTCGTATGTATATCAACAAGAAGGAATAGCTATGGGTCAAATTGATCGAACAGAACCTAGTACCTGGTACATTTGTTTGGTTAGTTTTGCTGTTACAACCATATTATTATATGGTTTTTATACACGATCGCTAAATCAGCGTAAATCAATCTAACAATGGAAGAAGATTGGGTTAAAATTTATACGTCATCTGATTTTTTTAAATCAGAAATGGTTCGTCAAGTTTTGATTGACCATCAAATAGAAGCGGTAATTATGAACAAGCAGATGTCTGCCTATGGCATTGGTGAGGTTGAAGTATACATCCACCATGACCATTTTCAAGAAGCATTAGAAATTATTATTAAGAACGAACTATAAATGAAAACACGGGCGATTACTGGATTTATTTTTGTGGGGGTGATGCTTGCTTCGCTGCTCTTTGGGGGATATGTGTTCACGCTTTTTGTTTTGGTAATCAGCATTTTGGCTGTCGATGAGTTTTATCATTTGATCGGTAGCACTGCCATCAAACCACAAAAATGGGGGGGCATTCTTTTGGTGATCAGTATTTATTTGCCACTGTATCAATATTTGTTTAAGAATGAGCCATTCCAGAATTTACTTTTTTGTGTGCCCATTGTTATTGCTCTAATTATTTCAGAACTCTACAGAAAGCATCTAAACCCATTTCATAATATCGCATACACGTTATTTGGGGTGATGTATGCCGCTGTTCCATTTTGTTTTTTTTATGCTTTAGCTTTTATCGATGGGGCTTTCAACATGCATTACCCACTGGGATTTCTGCTTTTGTTATGGGCTAGTGATACGGGAGCATATCTGTTTGGCTCCAGATTTGCTAAACACCAATTGTTTGAACGTCACTCGCCTAAAAAATCGTGGGAAGGCTTTTTCGGTGGGATGTTCATCAGTGCACTCCTAGCCGTAGGCATTAGCTTTTATTTCAACGAACTCTCATACATCCATTGGTTAGTCATTTCGTTCATCGTGGTCGTTGCAGGAACCTTCGGCGATTTATCAGAGTCGATGCTCAAAAGAAGTTTATCTGTAAAAGATTCTGGTTCTCTTTTACCCGGACATGGGGGCGTACTCGATCGCTTTGATGGTCTGTTGTTGGCAGCACCACTTGTTTATGTGTATTTGCACTTTGTACATATTTTTTAGCTACTAACTGATGTTACGCAGCCCCTATTTTTCATATTTATATGATAGACTATTTTTGCAAGATGGACAAAGC
>CAIOLR010000298.1 GCA_903859135.1 uncultured bacterium
AATTTTCAAAATGAATCATTTAACCCGCTCATTAGAAAAGATTTTGAGCAAGCGGGCCTCAGCGACATAAATAATGACGGCACTTGTTTCAAAAGTGATCATTTTATATACACCAAATCAGTGGCAACTCCCATTGGAAACAAAACCTATAAGTTGGTACTCAGTACAGATGAATACAATGCATTGCTACGGGATATGCAAATTTTGGGTGGCACTAATTATAATTTAGAGAAGCGCGCTAGTCGAAGAAATTTATATAAACAGTATGTTGACAAAGCAAAAGAAGCACAAGTAAATTCCCGAAAAAAAATGGCCGTCGATAATATGCGAATAGCAGATGCTTTAAGCATGATTATAGGATATCCTGTTCAGAATAACCTGTTGCAGCTTTACAGTGTTCGAGACTTAAATGATCACCAGAAATTACCAACAGACATCTGCGTAGCCATTATAAAATATATCCAATCGGCCACCGAAAACATGATCGATCATGCAGAGAAAAATAAATTTCAAAGCAATGGCGTGAACTATTATGTGCTATCAGCCCCAGAGCTTCCCTAAGTATTTAGTAGGGAGTAAAACGTAGTCCTTAGTACTTAATACCAAGTAGGGGGACTACCTATCTTACTCTTTCCACGTACTCACCTGTGCGGGTATCTACACGCACCTTATCTCCTTGGTTGATAAACAAGGGAACGCGTATTTCAACACCAGTCTCGACTGTTGCCAATTTTTGGGCACCTGACGAGGTGTCTCCTTTAACAGCAGGTTCGGTATATGTGATTTCTAATTCCACATTGGAAGGCGTTTGTGCCATAATAGGTTCATCGCTTTCAAAAGCGATGATGACATTCATCCCTTCTTTTAAGAACTTAGCAGCGTCACCAAATAGGAATTTCGGAATATTAAATTGCTCATAGGTATTGTTATCCATGACCACAAAAAAATCACCTTCATCGTATAGATATTGATAATCATTTGTTTCAACGCGACAAATTTCTACCTCTTCATCCGTACGGAAACGATATTCTGCCAATTTTCCAGATTTCACATTGCGCATGCGCGCTTGGTAAAAGGCCCGAAGATTGCCTGGTGTGCGGTGTATAAACTCCTCAACGGTTACCAGTTCGCCATTGAAACGCAAGATGTTACCATTTTTTACTTCTGATGCTTTTGCCATACCTTAAAATAACGAAGTCTTGATTTTTATTTTGAGCTGCAAAGGTTGGCCTTTTTATTTTGTTGTGCAATAGGCTCGGGAAATAATTCGGAATCTGAAAACACTCTATTTCCATTGATCCAAGTTTCTAGAACCTGAGTTTGTTTTAAATCGGAGCAGGTGTATGGGTTTTGATCAACAACAATAAAATCGGCTACCTTACCGATACTCAAACTACCTTTGGTACTTTCCTGATCATCCATTTTCGCGCCACCCATGGTGTAGGCATATAGTGCTTCATCTAATGAAATCTTTTGATGGATACCGATGGTATCTCCAGTAATAGATTGCCTAGTGATGGCAGTGGCGATGTTTGTGAATGGGTTAATTTCCTTTACCACGGGGCCGTCTGTGGATAGGGCAAGCGTAATATGAGCATCTAAAACGGATCGTGTGGGGTAAACAACCTCCAGTAATTCATCAGGCAACGTGTTCTTAAAATTGTTGGCAAGCTCGTAAATAAAAATGGGTTGCATGGCTACAGCTATCTTTAGTTCTTGAAAAGCCGGAATATTTTTTTCTTCTAAAAATCCTAAATGCTCTATTCGATGCGTCAAATGTTGATTGATTTGATTCAGTTTCTCATAAACATCTAGACATAAATCAACTGCCTTGTGACCGATGGCATGCGTAGCTACGTGAAACCCGTGTGATACGGCCTCTGATGCGGTTTGTAGAAATAAGTCGTACGGTAATCTCAATAGGCCTTCATCATGATCGGTATTTTTATAAGGAACGTTGATGGCGGCAGTCGCACTGCTTAAGCCTCCATCTGCAAAAAACTTGACAGTGGTTATTTGTAAGTGTTCTGATTGATACAAATCAGGTAATGGAAGTATTAAATTGCTTCCATCCGGAATTCTCAATGGGAATACGTTGAAACGCATTTTTAATAAACCTTTCTGATCCAGATCGGTGTAAGCAGCCAATAAATCGGAGCCTGCAGCAGGATCGGTCGCGCTCGTGATACCCAGACTTAATAAATAATCTTGCGCTTCGCCTATCATTTTTTGATATTCTTCCTTTGTAAAAGGGGTAATATGATTCATGATTAAACCCAAAGCTCGCTCCGTAAATATTCCGTTAAGTTCTCCGTTTGGATGTTTTTTTATTTCGCCTCCAAAGGGAACCTCTGTATGCTTGTCAACGTTTGATTGATGCATTGCTAGCGAGTTGGCAATGCCAATATGTGCACACGTTCGAATTATAAAAATGGGTTTATTGGGGATCACTTCGTCAAGGTCTTCTTTGGTAGGAAGTCTTTTTTCTTGCAATATTTCTTCATTGAGGCCTCTTGCTAATATCCATTTTGCATTTTTGTGATCCTCTGCAAATTTTTTTAGCTTCTGTTTGCATTCTTCGATGGATGGTGTTCCGCGGAGATCGAGCATGAAGGTTCGTAAGTGTCCAACTTTCCAAACATGGAT
>CAIOLR010000299.1 GCA_903859135.1 uncultured bacterium
ATCATAGGCAATAAGAAGACAGATTTTAAATTCGTCTTGGAGCATTGATTGGAGTGGTTCAAAATTCACGGTTCTACTTTTCACTTCTCTGGTAATTTCATCCTCAGAGATATCATACAACAAAGAATAGATCTGCCTAAAGCCAAGGTAATGATTAAGCTCATCACGACGCCAAACATATTCAAAAGATTTAAAGTCACTGCTTAGCTTGATACCAGATGTTTTCAGGTAATTACAAAAGTTTTCGGCATCATATTCCGAACATAGATCATTCCACAAACCATCCTTCATTTCTGAGATCATATTGCTGTCTAAGCGAATATCGTTTCTCTGGATCTGTCCTATCAGCTCGTGACTACTCCATAAAATCGACTTGGGTTGAAATTGAGTATCTGCGGGATATACATCTGTACTTCCGCAGAATAAGTTTTCAAAATTGTCTTTCATACTACAGCAGTTAAGGTTATTACTAGATCTATTTATATTTTATAAATTATCACAAAATTAAGTTAATGTATTTTTTTAGAAATTATATTAACTTGTAAAAAATATAATATTATATAGGTCATAAAATCAAAATGAAATGGATTTAGAAAAATTTTTTCATGGACATGTAAGTTATATTCAAGAGGATTTGTACGATCAACGGTACGATCAATGTGTTTCAGATTTTTTTAACAGATCGGTGGAGTATAAACGAACGTATTCCTACGGATTTGGTGGATATCTGGAAAGGGGGTATGAACATTCAGGTGATCCAACGCTTCCTGATATGCAGGAATCGTATACGATGACTACACGGAGCAGCGAATTAGTGCCTCCAGAACTAGACTTTTTACATCAATTCCTTTTTAAAAAACTATGTTATCTGGGTGAAAAAATCATTCACAATATCTTAGAAAATGAACATTTGAAACGCGCTAATCTATCTCTTGAGGATTTTGAATTTGCCATGCTAATCAATTATTTCTATCCATATAATCCGACTGAAGTAGAAACGAATAGAACTTTCAGAATGGGCGAACATATTGATGAAGGTTTATTTACAACGATGCCGCATGGCGCAGTGTATACGACTTTGAGGTATTACAGGAAGGCGTATGGAGCACACCTCAGGACTTTGAAAGAAATCCTATTGTTTTCCCGGGAAAATTAACTCAGTTTCTTTCTGGTGGAAACATCCCCGCGCTTAAACACCGAGTCAGACTTTCGGAAAAAAAATCTGCTCGTATTTCATATCCTTTTATGGCGTTACCGAAACCCGATGCTGAGTTAATTCCATTAGGAAAAGTACATGAAATGATCACTGGACGAGCACACATGGAGGGGTATTTATCGGAACATATTAATAAAAACATGCAGTATTAACAGTACAAACGAAGCCTATGGAAAGTTTATTGAAAGTCATGCTATTGGGATCCTCTGGTGGCATAGGAAGTGCTTTTATGAACATTTTAGCACAGAATGATATATCCAATTCAATTATTCCTCACGGGACAAAATTGGTTTTGGTAGATCGATGCAAAGATATTGTGGTCAGTGATCAGCTCAAAAAGAAGTATGCTGTTTCTTTTATTTCTGATGTAAATATTTCAAGCCATTCTGATCTAGAAAAGCTTCTCATTGAACATCAGATCAATGTACTAATTGAAGTTGCTGATATAGAAACCGTCGAATTTGTGCGGGTGTGCACCAGCTTAGGGGTTCTCTACTTAAATTCTGGTTATGGCGTTTGGCCAGACGTGTATGCAAGAGAACATCCGCGGTGTCTCATGTTAGTTCGGGCACTAGAAATACGGAATGCAATCATTAATCGGGGGGGGGCAAAATCTAACACAGGAGTTATATTAGGAAGCGGAATGAACCCCGGTATCGTCAATGCACTTGTAGAAAGAGGTATCCAGCGCTTAGCCAACTTAAATTTTATCGATAAAGATGAATTAGCAGCCGATTTAAAGTACATTATTTTTACGGAGGAAGATACCACGGCAATACCAACAGAATCAAAATTCAATGACTCAGATTTTCCAATCACCTGGAACCCGCAGCACGCATTTGCAGAATTTACCGAGCAATCAACAGGTTATGTAAGTCAAGGGCGTGTACAATGGATCAACTCGAGACCTCTTGATTGTAAATTTGATGTCGTTTGCAATGATAAGGTCATCAATGGAATACTTGTTCCTCATGAAGAAGCGGTGACCATCGGAGAAAAATATCCAAACGTCACCAGTGGGTTTATCTACTCCATTCCTGACATTACCGCTCGTCACCTTCCAAAGGTTAGAAATCTAAAATTGATTAACCCCGTATTATTGGTGCCAAAGAATTTTGAACTAGATGGGTATGATACAGTGGGGGTTTTATTGCAAACAACACGCTACGGGGCTTATTGGCTAGGTTATAGAAATTATCACCACGAAGCAACTCATTATGATACAAACGCAACCTTGATGCAAGTAGCAGCAGGGGTGTTGGCGGGAACGGGTATATTATTAAAGCAGTTTTCGCGCATTTCTGTTGTTGAAGACTTAGATCATCAAATTTACCTCGATACTGTTTGCCACATATTAGGCCCAATAGTAGAAAGACAAATCATGACCGATCAATTATTTCATGGTTTTGAGCATCAAAGAGTGGGGATCATTCGATAGAAAGCTAACATTTAGCACCTTCATCTGTCCATAGAAAAATTCTACGGACAACTAATTTTTTATTAAGAGCCTGTTTAAATTTTATTCAACAATAATTTTATAGCGGATA
>CAIOLR010000300.1 GCA_903859135.1 uncultured bacterium
GATAATTTTAAAATTATTTTCAATCTGATCAAAGAAAAAGGATTTACCATACAGGGGGCTAAAACCTTTTTAAAAACGAATAAAGATGAAGTTTCTGAGAATCAAAAAATTATTGATTCATTGCAGCGTGTAAGGCAATTTTTGATTGAGGTGAAGGAACAGCTTTAAAGCCATACACCCCATCCCTATCTTTTCAGATAGGGATGGGGTGTATGGCATGCATTTTAGGTTTGTATGATGCCTACATTAAACGATTTTTCAATCGGCGACTGATTAGCTGCTTCAATACCCATTGAGATCACTTTTCGTGTTTCTAGCGGATCGATGATGCCATCCACCCAAAGTCGTGATGCTGCGTAGAATGGGGTTGTCTGACTGTTGTAGCGGTCAGTGATTTCTTTGAGTAGTGTTTCTTTTTTCTCTTTGTTGATTTCTTCACCCTTGGCTTTAAGTGATGATTCTTGGATTTGTAGTAATGTTTTCGCGGCTTGAGCACCACCCATCACGGCAATCTTGGCGGATGGCCAGGCAAAAATTAAGCGCGGATCATAGGCTTTGCCACACATGGCATAATTACCTGCTCCGTACGAGTTGCCAACCACAATCGTAAATTTGGGTACTACTGAATTGGCTACCGCATTCACCATTTTAGCACCATCTTTAATAATTCCACCCTGTTCAGATCTACTGCCGACCATGAAGCCTGTCACATCTTGTAAAAAAACGAGGGGTATTTTTTTCTGATTGCAGTTCATGATAAAACGAGTTGCCTTGTCGGCAGAGTCGGAGTAAATGACCCCACCAAACTGCATTTCGCTTTTTTTACTTTTGACTACTTTACGCTGATTGGCTACAATTCCAACAGCCCAGCCATCTATTCGGCCCAAACCGCAGATGATACTTTGTCCGTATAGTTTTTTGTACTCTTCGAAATCGGAGTTGTCTACTAGGCGTTCGATGATGTCAAGCATATCGTAGGGTTTTTCTCTGCTTTCGGGGAGTAAACCATAAATTTCTTGTTCATCCTTTTGGGGCATTGCTGATTTTATTCTGTCAAAACCAGCATTTTTAGGTGACCCAAGCATGCTCATGATATTTTTGATAGAGTCCAGACAGGCCTGATCGTTGGGATGTTTATAATCAGTTACACCGGATATTTCGCAATGTGTGTTTGCTCCGCCTAGGGTTTCATTATCCACATCTTCGCCGATAGCCGACTTTACCAGATAGCTTCCAGCTAAGAAAACGGAGCCTGTACCTTCCACAATCATCGCTTCGTCGCTCATAATGGGGAGGTATGCACCACCCGCTACACAGGAGCCCATAATAGCCGAAATTTGTACAATACCCATACTACTCATCAGGGCATTGTTCCTAAAAATGCGTCCAAAATGTTCTTTGTCGGGGAAAATTTCATCTTGCATGGGCAAATACACACCTGCTGAGTCTACCAGGTAAATGATAGGCAAGCGATTTTCCATGGCTATTTCTTGTGCACGCAAATTTTTTTTGGCAGTCATGGGGAACCAAGCGCCCGCTTTTACGGTCGCGTCATTGGCTACAATCATACACTGTCTGCCTGCAATATATCCAATGCCTGTAATCACTCCTGCCGATGGGCATCCACCTTGTTCTTGATACATCTCTTCGGCAACAAAAGCACCTATTTCTAGCCAAGGTTTATCTGGATCGATGAGGTATGTTATTCGCTCTCGCGCCAATAATTTGCCTTTCTCTTTTTGTTTTGCAGACGCTTTTTGACCTCCGCCTTTATAAATGGCATCTAATCGATTTTTTACTTTGAATACGAATTGTTTGTTTACGTCTTCGTTTTTGTTAAATTCTAAATTCATGGGAGGGTAGGTGTGGAATTAAATGCGGGAGCTAAAATAATAAATTTTGATGCGTATTAATTGATTCAATTTATATTGTAATTTGATTAAAAATTACTAAATTTAATATAGTGTTTTGATGCATAGTAGTTTTAAAAAAGTGGGGGTATGCAATTTTGGGATGGTTTAAAAATAGTGCCTGATAAGTATGTGAGTCCTTTTCAAGTACAATTAAGTGCTTCTTTTGGTGCTCAGAGCAGTCAGTCTTACAAAGGAACTGTTCGTGCTATGTTTTACAAGGGCCAGGTAACACTTGTTCCAGGTAATAAAGTGTTGCCTCAGATACAGGGTGCTGTAGATTTAGGGCTGGGCACTGTATTCTGGCTGCCATGGAACAATCAAAGTATTACCAAGGTCATGTTAACAGATTTAAATAGTTCAGGATGTGATTATTTTATGACTTCTGAGTTTTCAGGATGTCGTTTTGTGATCACCAATGAGTATATAGCGCATGTTGCACATTGGGCAAAAGCAGGTGGCAACAATATGGTACCACTGTTTAGAAGAAGTCAAGTCAGAACTGAAGTAGAGCTTTCAGGAAGAAAAAGTGCAGGAATGCAAAAACCAACTTTATATCGTGCAATATCTTCCAGTAATCTTACAAACAGTGCAGCATCTGGATTTGGGTCAGACGATTCTCAAATTCTTTCATATTTCCAAGGGGGTATCGATGTTGATCGAATGCTTATTTTCGGATATAGAGATACTAAATCAATAATTGGATGGAGTTTCAAGTACCTCACATTTACAGCAAATCAAATGACTACACCTATCTGGCATGAGGTACCCCTTGCTACAGCGAAATCTTAATCCTCTAATCGAATTTTTAAGAGAATGGCCTCAAAAAAATCATCCTTTCACCAATCTTTCCAGTGCTGCTATCCATTTGGGATGATCATTCAAACTTTCTACTAATTGAATATGCTTACCCCCTAAAGCTTTAAATTCATCGCCATACTCAACACTTACTTCATAAACAGTTTCTAGGCAATCGGCTACAAAAGCTGGGCATAAAACCAGTAAGCGTTTAGTTCCCTTGTTCGCGAGGGCTTTAATCACTTCGCTGGTATAAGGTTTCACCCAAGGATCTGTTCCTAGACGGGATTGGAAACAAACGGTGTATTTATCTTCATGTAGCCCCATTTTTTTTGTGATTAACCGAGCGGTGTCGTGGCATTGAGCAGCATAACAAAACTGATTGCTAGTGGTTAGCGTACTGCAGCAGTCTTTTGTTTTGAGACAGTGCTTTTTTGAATGATCTCCACTTTTTAACTGACTTTCAGGTAATCCATGAAAACTAAATAGGATATGATCATAGGTGTCGGGTTGATGCTTTAGTGCATTTTCCACAAAAGTTTCGATCATTAGTTCATTGTTATGAAAAGAATTGACAAATGACAGGTTAGGGATGGTTTGCCATTTGCTTACTAGGCTCATTACTTTTTCTAAAACAGAACCAGTACTAGCCGATGCATATTGAGGAAATAATGGTAAAACTTTAATGCTGCTGACTTGTGCATCTTTTAGCTTTTTTAATGCTGCGTCGATGGATGGGCTTTGATAACGCATGGCCAGTTCAACATGGTAATCTTCTCCCAAACATTTTTGAAGTAAATCGGCTTGAATGATACTGTAATGTTTCAATGGCGATCCTGTTTGATCAGACCAGATGGCTTGATATAGCTTTGCTGATTTTGGAGCCCTAAAAGGAACAATCAGCCCTTTGACCAATAAAGCACGTGCAATCAAGTTGACATCGATTACTCGTTCATCCATTAAAAATTCGTTTAAGTATTTTCGAACATCTGCCGTTGATGGGCTATCTGGGGTACCTAAATTTACTAGTAAAACACCTTTTTTATTCATATTAAAACGCAATAATTGCACCTATCGTCGGCACAATATTTCCACTTAGATTGTCTATTAATTTAGTTTTGAAGCTATTGGGGTCATTGGTAGAGTTTTGAGTAGTGCCGTCTGCTGCAAGATCCAATATTAATACGGGTTGTAACTCGTATTGCCTAGAGGTCAGATTTTGAATGTCTAGATACAGGTTCAGACTGAAGTTACGGAAGAGATATTTTTTATCTACCCGCATATCTAACTGATAAAAATTAGCTAGTCTATCTTGATTGAGTTTGTTAAAATCAGAAATGCCTTTTGGATAAATGGCATAATTTGATTTTAAAGAAGATGCTGTTAAATCATAGGGCGTATAAGGGCTTCCTCCCGTTAATCGAAATTTGAGGCCGAGTTCCCAATTTTTAGGTAACACTTTACCTCCAGTCATGCTTACGATATAGCGACTGTTCCAAGACGATGGTACATAATTTTGGTTCTTGTCCTGAAATTCACTTTTAAATAGGGTGACTGCTAGAAGTCCATAAAAACCATTTTTTAACCTTTGTTGTGCCAAGAATTCCACTCCATAACTTCTGCCCTGGGAGGTTCCAGTGACCAGGTTATTGCCTACCACTCCGTAATCTGCTCCTAAATTGGCTAAGGGGACATCATTACCTAAAATGCGTATAATAGGGTATTGGCTGTACATTTTATAAAACCCTTCGGCTGTAAAGCGTGTGTTCTTGGGCGTGTTGTACTCCAAGCCGAATACTATATGGTTGGAACGGATGTAATCTACTTGTTGATTGAGCAGAGGTCCCCCCGTATTTTGTCTATAACCTAAAAGGGTATAGCTAGGTACTTGGTAATAAATGCCAGTGTTAAAGTTTAAACTAAATCTTTTGTTGAAACTATAGGAAGCTGAGAAACGAGGAGAAATTGTTTTTGCCAAATTATTCATTGTGCTTGAGTAGGTATTGGCATCGGCTCTTAATCCAATTGAAGTATTGAGTTTTTCATCTGCAAAACCCCTGCTTAACTGTGTAAATAAGCTATATTTTATAAAGTTGACATCAGATGTGTATAGGGTTGTTCCGCTAAAAGGAAGTATGTTGAGTGTATTGATCATGTATTGAGCCGACTCTACTCCAGCACCGTAATTGATTTTATACGCCCCTTCTCTGCTGGTATTTTCAAAACGAAGTTTGTATTCAATTTCTCGGGAAGCGTAGTCTAGGGTTTTACGTTTTTCGGGGTTATTGTTTTCATATTTATAGGACGTATTGTATAAGTAGTTGGTGCTTAGCACCAGGGTTGAATAGCCTTTGTCACGATAATTTTTATAATTAGCTCCTAGGGTATAATTGTGTTGATTGTTTATTGGGATGTTATTGATGATGTAGGTGTTCAAGTTAGTTGGACTGGCATTGAAATTGAGCTGGAAATCATCCCATGCACCTAATCCCAGTATGGTGAGCTCATTTTTAGTGTTATACTTTGTTTTTAGTTTAAATTGAAAATCCTGGTAAGATGGTAAAAATGGTAAATCAAGCAGCTTGAATAAGCCCTGTAAATACGAGTAACGGTAGGACGCCATCATCGTAGTTCTTTTCCATAGAGGGCCTTCTGTTGCTGCTGCTAGATCGCTAGAGCCAGCCGTGATCGAAGTGACAAAACGATCATCCCGTCCATCTTTTTGTTTGAATTCAAGGACAGAACTTAATGTGTTTCCTCGGTTAGCAGGAAACGCGCTTGAGTAAAAATCTACTTCACGAATAAAATCAACATTAATCAGGCCAACAGGCCCTCCAGATGCACCCTGCGTGACGAAGTGATTGATGTTGGGTATTTCTACCCCATCGATATAAAAACGATTTTCGTTAGGTGCTCCTCCACGTATGATGATGTCATTTCTAAAACTGACTGACGTTGCCACTCCTGGAAAAGATTGAATGACTTTGGAGATATCTCGATTGCCTCCAGGATTACGTTTTATTTCTGTCGCTCCAATCGTTTGCAATGAAACGGGACTTTCCATCGGCTTTACAAATACTGGTGCATAAATTCTTACTTCTTTGATCGTGTCCATCAGGCTTTCCATGGTCACATCCAACATCGTTGGACGACTATCTACTTGAACATCAAAAATAGTTCGGCTTCTATAGCCTATGTGCGAAAACCGAACATTGTATGTGCCTGGGCTTAGCTTATTGAAAATATAATTTCCAATGCTATCTGTTGCTGCTTCTCGATTGGAACCTTCTATGCGTATACGAACGTTCGACAGATTTTGGTTGGTTAATGCATCGCTTAGTTTACCTCGAATAATACCAGTCGGTATCTTTGAGGGTGTTTGGGCCCATGTAACATGAATTGCCAGAAAGCTAAAAAAAATGAATAAGGATTGTTTCATATGGTTTTTTCTTAGGATAAAGAAACTGCAATGCGTGTCAATAATAGCTAAAAAAGCTCCAGCTTTTCTTTCACTTCCTTCATTAACCACATGGGGGTAGATGTAGCACCACAGATACCCACTCGGTCGTTCGGTTGGAACAGGTTTGGTTCGAGTTCTTCGGAATGGGAGATGAAATATGTATTTGGATTATGTTGGCGACATACTTCATAAAGAACCTTTCCGTTGGATGATTTTTTTCCGGATACGAATATGATACGGTCGAAGTTTTTTACAAAATGCTGAAGCTCCTCATTTCGATTGGAGACTTGACGACAAATGGTATCATTCGCTTTTAGCGTATATCCGCGATTAATTAATTCATCTTTTATCTGATAAAATTTGTCAGCGCTTTTGGTTGTTTGACTGTAAAGGGTAATCTCTTGGGGAAGATCGACGCCATCCAGTTCGGCTATATCCTGAAAAACAAGCGCATGGTTGTTGGTTTGTCCTTGCAAGCCAATTACTTCTGCGTGGCCATGTTTGCCAAAAATTAAAATCTTATCCTGATTGTCGTACGAATTTTTGATGCGATTTTGAAGTTTCAAAACAACAGGGCAGGAAGCATCAATTAGTGTAATATCATTTTGAAGGGCTATTTTATAGGTTTCGGGTGCTTCGCCATGTGCACGTATGAGTACTTTTTCGCCTTTTAGATTTTTTAAATCGTCATTGGATATAATGCGAAGTCCTTTGTTTTTAAGACGTTCTACTTCTTCATCATTGTGCACAATGTCGCCTAAACAATACAAGTAGCCTTCTGTAGCTAGTATTTCTTCGGCCATGTCAATGGCGTAAACAACTCCAAAACAAAAACCAGAATTAGGATCAATAGATACTTGTAGGTGATAACTCATCGCGCACAAAAATACGAAAATACGGGGTTTGGTAAAAAAAGAAAAATGGGCATGAAGCTGTTTGAGAGAAATGGGCGTTCTTTTTGTTTTATGTGTTTTCGAGCAAAAATTCACAGTGCGGGCCTTATATTTACTGGTTGAATTTTTGATAAATTAATCTGCTATTCATTTAAATAGAAGATAAGTGAAAAAAATAGTCCTTTCGGTATCATTGATTCTGATGATGTTAGGCCGTAGCTTCGCTCAGCAATACATGTTGTATAATACCAGAACGCTTTATGATGCATTTGAAAATCCTTCACAAAAAGCTTTTCATGCGGATTCTAGTTATCAATTTGCGTTTAATTTCTTTTTTCCAACAATTTCGGCTAATGGCTCAGTAGACAATTCAACAAAAAATTCAGTTACTAGCTCGAATGTCAATGCCTATTTACTTATGTTTCGTGTTTTTACAGATGTACAACATGAGAAAGAAATAGGTTTCTCGTGGCAAGTTAGGAATAACAGTCGTCTTGAAATACCTGGATCGAATGATAGATCTATTGCACTCGACAATATCTACTCTGATGTATTGGATAAATCATATAGTCTATCCTATCATCAGATTAGCCTCGTCTATAGAAGAAACAGCATTTAGAGCCTGTTTAAATTTTATTCAACAATAATTTTATAGCGGACAGTTTGGTCATATA
>CAIOLR010000301.1 GCA_903859135.1 uncultured bacterium
CACCGCCTAAAGACCTAGTTGTAAAAACTAAATCAATTAAGAATTGAAAAGTAGTCTAAAATTTATATCAAAAATTATGTTTGTTGCGCTGTTTGTTGCAGGGTGTAGGAAAGACTCAATTTCTCCTATTCTAGAGAACAATACAGTCATAATATCTTTATCTGGACATGCTGGTTGGAAAGGCTTAACGCCAGCATCTAACCAGCAAGGAACAGTTAATGGGCCCCAAAAAGGGAATAGTGCTTTCAGCCCGTCGAAAGGGGGTAAGTTAGCTAACGGTGAGGTATATGAAACGGTGAACCGGAGTATAATTAACCGTACTGCATTTGTGGGTCAAAATGGTAGAAAAACGTATCTGCAAAAATTACCTTCAGGAAAGCTTAATGCTGTTATAATGAGTAAGGATGGTCAATTTATGGAGACAATGAAAAACTGGTCTTCACAAGAAATAAATGAAAAGGCAAGAGACGAACATTGGCCTGCCTCAGCACGAGATTGGCTTGATAGGGATAATTTGTAGGTGGTAAAGTTGGATATAAATAAGGAGTCATATGTTTCATTATACATTTGGATACACTGTCGACCCCATTTAGCTCATATAATGCGATGAATTTGAAAGCATTCTGCAAGGTGATTTGTTCATTACTAATAATTAATGAAACGAAGACGTGTGCACAAAACGTTAACATCGGTGGATTAAAAGATATGCTCAAAGCGAAGCCCGTGGTTTTTAGTGGTGGAGCATCGGCTAATAGCGCTTTTTATACGGGTGATGGTACTGGGAATCGAGAACCTCATACATATTATTTTCAGGGTAATGTGAGTGCTAATCTATTTGGTCAGGTGAATTTGCCTTTTTCTTTCAGTTTTACGAATGCGGGTTCTGGGTACGCATATCCTACGCCTCCTAATCGGCTCGATCGTCATCCAACATATAAATGGATTACTGGACATATAGGTCATGTGTCCATGAATTTTTCGCCCTATACGCTGAATGGGCATCAATTTACTGGAGCTGGTGTGGATGTTAGTCCAGATGGCCCGTGGAAGGCGAGTGTAATGGTAGGACGTTTGCAAAAGGCGGTTGCTTATGATCGTAAGAATCTGAAAATACTACCTGCTTATGAACGTATGGGCTATGGGAGTAAAATAGGATATGAAAAACCAGGGTACAAAGTAGAGGTATCCACTTTTTATGCAAATGATGACCATACGAGTCTGGGCTATAAACCGGATAGTTTGGCTGTATTTCCGCAGCAGAACTTGGCGGTGTGTTATACAGCCCAGTTTCGACCAATGAAAGGATTTGACCTCAATATGGAATATGGCAATAGTGCACTTACATTGGATGATCGTGATACGACAACGGCTCGTAGCAACGGCAATTATCTCAAAAGTCTGATGGGTACAAATGGTGGTACGATAGTTTACCGTGCCGTTAAAGTGAACATGAATTATACTTTTTTAAAAAGTACACTGGGGCTAGGTTATGAGCGAGTAGATCCCAGCTATCGTACCTTGGGTGCCTATTACTTCAATAATGATTTCGAAAATGTCACTTTCAATGCAGCACAGGCCTTTTTGAAAGATAAAATTTCGATGTCTGCCAACGTGGGTGTGCAATATGATAATCTGGATGGTAAAAAATCAGCTACCACGCATCGAATGGTAGGCAGCATCCATGTGAATTACGCGTTAGCAGAAAAAGCACAGTTGGGTGGGAGTTATTCTAACTTTCAGATGTATATGAATATGCAGTCTCCATTTCAGAAGATTAATCAATCCCTTCCTTTTCAGAATCTAGATACACTCAACTTTGTACAGATATCACAAAATGCAAACCTAAATATGATGCTGGCGACGCGAAAAAATGAAACGCAAAATCAACAACTCAGTGTGAATCTAAGTTTTCAGGATGCGTCAGATCAGCAAGCGGGAATTGTGCGCAAGGGGAGCGGTTCACAGTTTTATAGTCTGTCGACTGTGTATAATATGCTTTATCTGAAAAAGAGCCTGTTTAAATTTTATTCAACAATAATTTTATAGCGGATAGTTTGGTCATATA
>CAIOLR010000302.1 GCA_903859135.1 uncultured bacterium
ATTGCTGTCGTAACTATTTTTGGAAAATATCGAAGGTTGATGAATCCAGGATTAAATATAAAAATCCCCTTTATTGAAGTCATATATAAGCATATATCCATTCAAAATCGATCTATTGAGCTTGAATTTCAGGCAATCACAATCGATCAGGCAAATGTATACTTTAAGGCTATGTTACTTTATGCGGTAGTCAACACCAATGAGGAAAGTATTAAAAATGTAGCTTTCAAATTTATTGATGATCGAAACTTAATGCAAGCGCTAAGCAGAACAATCGAGGGATCTATTCGTGGTTTTGTTGCTACAAAAAGGCAATCAGAAGTATTGTCTCTGCGTAAAGAAATTGTTGAAGATGTGAAAGAACAAATCGATCAAACGCTAGAAACATGGGGTTATCACTTACTAGATCTCCAGCTGAATGACATTACATTTGACGAAACGATCATCCAGTCAATGGCACAAGTAGTGGCGTCCAGTAATTTAAAAGCAGCTGCCGAAAACCAAGGTCAAGCACTATTAATCACCAAAACAAAAGCTGCCGAAGCAGATGGAAATGCGATCAAAATTGCTGCCGAGGCCGAACGTTTAGCAGCACAGCTACGTGGACAAGGCGTTGCACTCTTCCGCGAAGAAGTAGCAAAAGGGATGAGTCAAGCTGCTAAAGAGATGCAACAGGCAAATCTGGATACATCCGTAATCTTATTCAGCATGTGGACGGAAGCAATCAAAAACTTTGCTGAGTATGGAAAGGGAAATGTCATTTTTCTTGATGGCTCTAGTGAAGGAATGCAACGAACCATGAATGAAATGATGGCCATGAATAAGTTAATGGATCCAAACAAGCCTCATTCATAACAAAACACCTGTTTAGTACCGCGCGCGTATTTAGATATGCTAATAAAAAAACAATATCAATTTTCCATAGTATGAAAGCAAGTACAAATATCAACGTATACACAGAGAGCACCCCAAACCCTTCAACAATGAAGTTCTTGGTAAACAAATTATTGTTGAATGGAAGTATCGATTTTGCCACCAAAGAAAGTGCTGTGCAATCCCCCTTCGCAGGCGAATTGTTCCGTTTTGATTTCGTTAATGGCGTGTTTTTTGCCAGCAATTTCGTAACGATCACTAAAACAGAAAGTGCAAACTGGGCAGACATAGAACCTATCCTAAAAGAATTTGTAAAAAGTGCCGTTGAGTCAGAAATAAAGATTCAAGAACAACAGGAAGAAATTGTAAGCTTTGAGGGTACTGAAGTAGAAATAAAAATCCAACAAATACTACACGATTACGTCCGTCCAGCAGTTGAACAAGATGGCGGTGCAATTAGCTATCGATCATTTGACGGTGGCATCGTTACTGTTGAGCTGCGTGGATCATGCAGTGGTTGTCCTTCTTCAACCATCACCCTAAAATCAGGTATCGAAAATCTACTAAAACGTATGGTTCCAGAAGTTACTGAAGTCGTTTCTACAGCTTTATAAAAAAAATCTGGTCAATCTCCCCTCTTCTTTTAGTCTGCATTTCGCACATATTTTACTTTCGGTATTGAAAATATCTACGTAATGCGCGTTAAACATTGTATTTCATATCTCAATACCAAAGATGCCTAACATCTTATTAAGAATCAATTCTAATAGATTTGAAAATTGAATTTACTAGAATTGATCCTTAAATTTCACCATTCAATTGTTTTTCATTAAAAATCCACTAAAATCCCAAGACTGATGCTATCAAAACCAATGCAAGAAGCATTAAATAATCAAGTAAAATTAGAGGCGGCTTCATCATATGCTTATTTAGCAATGGCAAGCTGGAGCGATATACAACCTGGCCTTAACAATGTTTCTGAATATTTCTTTAAACAAAGTGATGAAGAAAGAATACACATGCTAAAATTGATGCGCTTTATTAATGAGCGTGGTGGTTTTGCCATGGTTCCTACATTGGGGCAACCTATTGTAACTTTTAAAGGAATAAAAAGCATGTTTGAAGAGTTTTTAAAACATGAAATAGCAGTATCTGATAGCATTAATGATCTTGTTAGTCTTGCTCTACAAGAAAAAGATTATGCTACCCATAATTTTTTACAATGGTACGTAAGCGAGCAAATTGAGGAAGAAAAAAATGCACGTGTGTTAAATGACAAATTAGAAATGATAGGTGAAGATAAAAGTGGGTTGTATCTTTTTGATAGAGACATCATGATGACTAGACAAAAACGGTAGATTTATTATTAATTTAAAGGAAACAATATACATCAATAGTCAACTTGTATCACTAAAAATTATTTTAGTGATATTTTTTTTATAATACAAGAAGTGAAATCACTTATATTTACCGCACTAAAAAAATCAACTATTTAAAACTATGAAAAAATTATTCAGCGTATTGGCTATCGTAGCCATCAGTTTCAGTGTAGTACAAGCTCAAGAAGTAGCTCCAGCAAATGCCACAAAAAAAACACCCTAATTCAACAAAAAAGACTGCCGAAGTAGCAAAAAAAGAAACCACTCCAGAAAAACAAACTGAGGCAAAAACAGTAACTTCAGCCGAAGCCAGAAAAAAAGAAACTGCCTCAGATAAGCACAAAGAGAGCAAGGCTAAATAGGTTTCCCTGAAAATTCAGAAAAACGAGTAAAAAAAGGTGAATCAGAATAAAATTTGATTCACCTTTTTTGGTGCAAGAAAAAAGGGAGGCCCTACTACAGTTCGTTCAATTTAGTCACCAAAAACCGAGACACTTCATTAAAATATCGTTTGTTACTGAATCCCATCACCCAGCGTATACCCCTGCTTACATTGGTTAAAAACACTTCATCCGCTTCATGCAAAATTTCGGGATTGATTTGAGCTTCGATCACCTCTAAGCCATTTTCTGCAGCTAAACGCATCACCACGCTTCGCATCACACCCTCCACACATCCCTCACTCAAAGCGGGCGTATAGATTTTTTTTTTGTATACGACAAACAAATTACTGCTCATGCCTTCGCACAAAAAGCCATTTTGATTGACAATCAATACCTCATCTAGCGAAAATTTATTTTTAAAAATTCCAGCCAAAACAAATAGTAAGGCACTACAAGTCTTGATGCTCGATAAGATATTAATTGGCTTGGGAACTTCATCAAACACATCTATGATTAATCCAGGCGAATTACTCGTATGAACTAGCTCATCCAATTTACTTACATCCAAAGTGTAGCCCAATTCATTACCAGTTGGACTATACAGCCCACCTGCATGACGAAAGATGGTTAATCTTGCCCGGGCATGTAGTCCGACTTTGTTCTTTCGTACGAGTTCTTCTACTTTCTCGCACAAAAAATAATGATCTATGCGTACACATCCCTGTAATTTCAGCAAGTCCATACCTCTACGGATACGACTTGCATGAAGATCAGCAAACTTCAGTTCCCCTTTAGCCCAGCGCATCGATTCAAAAAGTCCATCGCCATACCTAAAGCTACGGTTTGAAATATCTATTACAGGCTCATCTTCGGCATAAAATTCGCCGTTGAAATTGATAAAATGCCTAGCCATGGTGCGTAATCCTAAATACCAACTCCTTCATCAATTCTGCATCTGTTGTATTGCCTGTTGCATCCACACCTTTGGTCTTTAAGTCAGCATCTCTTAAATAAGATATCACACGAAAAACTTGATTCTTGCTATAACTTTTCCCTGCAAACTCATAATCTTTCACAAAAAAAGGATGTACCCCGAGTTCTTTGGCTAGATTTTGTGGCGATTTATCTGCGGCATAATGATAACGAAGTATTTTGGTAAAATAATTGTTCAGGGTGCCTAATACTAATACCATCGGGTTTGATTTCGGATTACTGGCGAAGTAATTGATAATTTGATTGGCCTTCAATGCATCGCGACGAGCAATGGCCGCTTGAAGCTCGAATACATTATACTCTTTGCTGATGCCAATATTTGCCTGCACGTCGGCCGTCGTTATTTCCTGTGCAGAAGGAATACTCAACATTAGTTTTTCTAGCTCATTGGCAACCTTGGATAAGTTATTTCCTAAATATTCAGCCAAGAGTGCAGCTGCTTGAGTTTGGATGCGATAGCTCTTTTGTTTCAAAAAACCGTCTATCCAAGCAGCAACTTTATCGGGATATATTTCAGATGATTCAAAAATAAGTCCATTCTTATCGATGGCCTTATATATTTTTTTACGCTTGTCGAACTTCGCATATTTATAGCAAAGTACGAGAATGGTACTCTTTAAAGGATTTTCGATATACGTCAGCAAAGGATCCGATGCCTTTTTATCCTCGTCTGCACCCTTGCTCCATTTTAGTTCTTGTGCCTCTTTAACAATAATAAGTTGATAGTCGCTCATCATCGGAAAACGTTTAGCAGCATTCAGGATCGTTATCACATCCGTATCCTTGCCATACAAAATGGTTTGATTAAACCCTTTTTCGCTTTCGGAGAGTACTTTTTGTTCGAGAAGGGCACTTATTTGATCGATGTAGTAAGACTCTTCGCCATGCAATAAGTACACCGGCTTGAATATACGATTTTCGATATTTTTCAGTAATTCATTACTAGTTATAGCCATAACGGATCACTAATCCAGCTTGAGTACAGCCATAAATGCTGATTGTGGAATCTCCACATTCCCAACCTGGCGCATTCGTTTTTTACCTTTTTTCTGTTTCTCTAACAGTTTTCGCTTGCGCGAGATATCACCACCATAACATTTAGCCGTTACATCTTTGCGCAGTGCTTTCACTGTTTCTCGCGCAATAATTTTTGCACCAATGGATGCTTGGATAATAATTTCAAATTGTTGACGAGGTATTAGCTCTCTCAGTTTTTCGCATATCTTTTTACCAAAATCGTACGAATTACTGCGGTGAATCAAAGATGACAAGGCATCTACAGGCTCGCTATTTAAACGAATATCCAAACGAACAAGATCTGATTTCTGATAGCCAATTTGATGATAATCAAAAGAAGCATACCCTTTTGAAATGGTTTTAAGGCGATCGTAAAAATCGAATACGATCTCACCCATCGGCATCTCAAAAACAAGCTCAACGCGATCAGATGTCAAATAAGACTGGTTGACAATAATCCCACGCTTTTGAATACATAAGGACATAATCGGCCCAACAAATTCTGCTTTGGTGATAATATTGGCTTTGATATAAGGTTCTTCCACGTACTCCATTTTACTGGGGTCGGGCAAGTCGGATGGATTGTTGACTGCAATTTCGTCACCCTTGGTTGTAAAAGCTTTGTATGACACGTTAGGCACAGTCGTGATCACCGTCATATCGAACTCACGTTCTAAACGCTCCTGGATAATTTCCATGTGGAGCATCCCCAAAAATCCACACCGAAAACCAAAACCTAGTGCCGCTGATGACTCAGGTTCAAAAACAATGGAGGCATCATTTAGCTGCAATTTGTGCATGCTTTCACGTAGCTCTTCGTAATCTTCTGTATCCACAGGATAGATGCCTGCAAATACCATCGGCTTCACTTCCTCAAAACCCTGAATTGCGTCTTTACTTGGACGGTCTTTATGGGTAATGGTATCTCCCACCTTCACTTCGCGTGCCTCTTTAATGCCCGAAATTATATATCCTACATCACCTGTTTTAATGACGTCTTTCGGTTTTTGAGTCAATTTCAAGGTGCCTACCTCCTCGGCAATATACTCCTTATTGGTGGCTACAAATTTCACTTTGTCACCCTTACGAATCTCGCCATTGATTACCTTGAAATAAGCAACAATGCCACGGAAAGAATTATAAACAGAATCAAAAATCAATGCCTGCAGATCTCCATCTGGATTGCCAACAGGTGCTGGTACACGATCTATAATTGCTTTCAGGATATCAAGAACACCCATCCCTGTTTTACCAGATGCAGGAATAATTTCATCGCGCTTACAGCCAATGAGTTCAACAATCTGATCTTTCACCTCTTCTGGCATTGCACCTGGAAGATCCATTTTATTGAGAATAGGAATAATTTCCAAATCGTGCTCTAAGGCCAAATATAAATTGGAGATCGTTTGAGCCTGAATGCCCTGTGATGCATCTACAATCAGTAATGCACCCTCGCAAGCGGCTATGGAACGCGAAACTTCGTAAGAAAAATCAACGTGACCCGGCGTATCAATTAAGTTTAGAATATATTTCTCGCCGTCCAACTCATAGTCCATTTGAATCGCATGACTTTTGATGGTGATCCCACGCTCACGTTCTAAATCCATGTCATCCAACAGCTGGGCCTGGGCCTCGCGTGCTGTAATGGTATGTGTATATTCTAATAATCGATCGGCCAATGTACTCTTCCCGTGATCGATATGGGCAATAATGCAAAAATTACGTATATGCTTCATCTGACCAGCAAAGATAGGGTTTTGAGGTAAGTTTTAGAGTCTGTTTAAATTTTATTCAATGCCATTTACCGATCACTATTTTGGATAATTTCAACCGATCATAAAGTCTCATTTTTAGGCCCAAATGAGTTGTATAAAAATACCCAGATGAAATTTAAACAGGCTCTTAGCTTTACTCAATTTACATAAAAATAAGTTTAAATAATTTCTAATTTTTATTCTTCACAAAGTATCCCATTTGTAAAAGTTTAGTTTGATTTTATAAAACATCCTTAATAAATGACTGATATGCGGTAATCCTACATTTATTGCACTCAATTTATTTTTACATTTAAAATTTTATTTGTAAATTAACTTAAGAAAAAATTATTTTTTAATTAAAAAACATATGCTTAAGTACATTAAAAAAATCGGAAAAGCTATTGTTGAACAAACCCGGGAGGATTGGAATATCCAAAAAAAGCCAAAAGCAACTGCTGCTGAAAAATTAATCAAAGTGAATCCCCAGTTTAAGGCTAACAAAGCAAACTTAAAAATGGTAACACCGTTACCAGAACATTTTGTAAATAAGGGAATGAACGGGGTTCCGGAGACTCATTTCGTTGTGGTTTTAGCCAATCCTAATATTAGACAAAAACCGTCACCTAAAGCTCAAACTCCTTCAATAGAATACATTAGTCTTGCAGATTTCCAAAGATTATCTCTAAGTGAGCGCCTACAAAAAACGGCAGAACTTCTTACTTACCTACGCACTATTCCAAATATACCTACCAATTTACTTGTAAAGTCTGATGGGTCGAATATCGATTATCTTACAGGAGCAGACCTCCAAAAAATCCTTTACGACATAAATCGTAATCTTGCCCCATCAAAAGCTGCTAGGACTGCACCTCGTGTACCTGCAGAAGTTTGTATACATTGGATTAGTATCCTAAATAATGCCCTTCTAACTCCCACTATGTATTACACCCAAGAGCAAGAAAGTCTGATAAAGAAGTTAATGAATGCACAAAAATCGCGGTGGATGAGGCATGACTTAACCATCCCTGCAATGAAAGCTTCCTTAATAAATGATAGCGAAGCCTTACTAAATAAGGGTCTCGATGATTTATCTGACATTGCTTATAGTCACATGGGGCAAGGATCCTTATATGAGCAACTTCCAGTATCTGACACATACCTACCTATAGCTACCCGATTGTCGGATAATATATACGGCGAAGCATTTGACTCATTTTGGATAAACAACTTGGTGGAAAAAAGCCAATCTAAAAGTCTTTTTAAGACCATGGGTGGAATAGGTCTTGGGCTAAGCAACATTCTTAAAGAGCTAAATACTACTGCTCTAAGGGAAATATTTATGCAAGAATTAATTGAAAAACTGAAAGACAGTGCTCCTCGTCCTTGGCACCAACAGATTCCAACATTACAATACCTCAAGAACTCATCCGATATGGGAGAAGCATGGAGAGCTTTACATACTATTCTTAAAACATCGGTCAAAAACAATTATCAAGTTATCTTAATAGCTTACTTAACTTCAAAAAGTTACATCAGCTATCAAGCCACTGTGAATAAACCCAAATGGATGACTGATACTAATAACAATACCGCAAAAAATATCAATATCTACCGAGTAAGAAATGCTACAAACACCATTATACCTATTAATTCGCCCCTCCACGCTCTGGAATTGCTTTCCCTAGCCATCCTACCACTGGTGATTTAATAGGAAATATAACTAGTCGGCCTTCAACAGGACGAAGAGCATTGTTTCCAGGCGAACGATCTCCCAACAATAGCAATTTGGATCGATTCGGAGGACTTCATCCCGATACAGGTAAGATTTCTAAACTTATGTTTGAACATGGTATTCCCTATACAGGAGGTCTGTCTGGCACAGCTAATATGATCATGGGGGCAATTATGGAATTTTATCAAACTGATAAAACTATAAATTTATTGGAAGCAGTAGTGGCAACAATCATGTTTGTTGTTTATGATGGTGGTCATAATGTACATGAAGCTTTATGGGCTTTACATCAACGTGAATTGCAAGGAAACCCTTATTCAATTGGTTTAAGATTAGTGCCTTTGGGAAAACCAATGCCTTCAAAGGATTTATTTATTGCAGACTATAGACAGTTTATAGATTTATATCAAAATCTACCACAAACCAAACTTGCTTTAGATCAATCCTGTCAAGATGCTTGGATAAGAACATTAGAATATTTTAAGCAGCACAGTCATTATGCAAATCAATTTGTGAAAGAACGTCTTATTTAGAATTTTTCGTGTCATCGACTACAGAACTCATAGATTAAATGTCTTGTCCTTCATTTATTTACTTTTTGTGTAAACCTATTTCAGGACAAGACATATTGCCATACACCCAATTTAATCAAAAATAGAAGAGAAAATTTATGAGAATTATAGGAGAAAGTCATGCTGAACTTATGAGACGCTATCCAGGGTTGTACCAAGTGCCTTTGCCCCCACCTACGAATAAGCCTGTAAAAGAAAATTTCGGCAAGAAACTGGATAAATTTATGGTTCGTCACCCTGGATTTTTTAGCAAAAAAAGGTAAATGATGCAATTGGAAGACTAGGCGTAGAAGCCCCAGTTCATTTTCATGCTGGTAAGATTAATCGCATTTCGTTGGCGGCCGGTGATATTTTCATCCAATACAACAGTAGTTTTAAACACAATCCGCTCAAATTGCCCCAGTTTCTGACAGGCAATGCTCAGTTTTCGAGCTTCACACATGGTGGATTAATTGTATCCAATACTGAATTAATACATGCAGGAGCACCTAACAATGTAGATATAGCTGGAGAAACACCTCTACACAGAGATCTTATAGAGAATATTTTCAACTCAAAACGGGAGTATCATATTTTCCGCCCACGAAATAGAGTGCTAGCAAGTAAAATGGTTGAGATAGCGACTGATTTATGCGAAAATAAATACATTCCCTTTGCTGGTATTATCTTGCCACCGGAACAATTGGTGGGAAAAAAGGCGGGGACAGAAACAATGAGAAAAAGAGGGCAGTTGATCACTAACTTTTTAAAGAAGGCACATGCCAGTAAAAGCAATAGAGCTCTTTTTCGTTTCTCCGCCAAAGCGAGACAGAGCAAAAATTTAGAACAGTTACGGAAAGAATATAATGATATGATAGGTATTGATCATTCTGAAGCTCAAAGATATTGGTCAAAGCTTGAAGATGATTTGATAAATGAATTTACAGCCTATGGTATCGATATTGA
>CAIOLR010000303.1 GCA_903859135.1 uncultured bacterium
TTAATAAATTGCCACTGGGATTCTGATAAATCGGTTGGATACATTTTTTTGAAGTTTCGTCACAACAAAAAAGACTATTTCCAATCGCTTTTCAGGCCTATAATATTATTCCTTTTTCATTTTTAAACAGGCTCTAAGAAAACAATATGCTTTGAGCCACGTTAATGACCATTCCACCTTGCCCTAAGAGTATCTTAATAATCATTAATTTAGTGGCATGAATAAATCGGAGGTAGACTTTAGCGAACAAAATAAAGTGGAGATTTTTGGTGCTAGGGTTCATAATTTAAAGAATATTGATGTTTCCTTTCCTCGGAACAAACTCGTGGTGATTACGGGTTTGAGCGGTAGTGGGAAATCATCGTTGGCTTTTGACACCATTTATGCGGAGGGGCAACGACGATACATGGAAACATTTAGTGCGTACTCCCGTCAGTTTTTGGGTGGGATGGAGCGTCCTGATGTGGATCAAATTTCGGGGCTAAGTCCGGTTATTGCTATCGAACAGAAAACAACAAGTAAAAATCCTCGCTCGACAGTTGGCACCATCACCGAAATTTATGATTTCATGCGTTTGCTTTTTGCCCGAGTTGGCGAAGCATATTCCCATGTTTCGGGAAAGAAAATGGAACGCATGTCGGAGGATCAAATATTGAGAAACATTTTTGAGCGTTTCGATGGACAGCTGATCAACATTTTGGCCCCTATAGTTAAAGGAAGGAAAGGACATTATCGCGAATTGTTTGAACAGATTAATAAACAAGGGTATTTAAAGGTTCGGGTGGATGGTGAAATTTTAAATATCACACCCAAAATGCAGTTGGACCGCTACAAGGTTCATGATATTGAAGTCGTCATCGATCGTTTGGAGGTTAGCCCGAAAGATGAACAGCGTTTATATACCTCCATCCAATCGGCTATGAAAAT
The DNA here is from genome assembly GCA_903859135.1 of uncultured bacterium. GTDB lineage: Bacteria > Bacteroidota > Bacteroidia > Sphingobacteriales > Sphingobacteriaceae > Daejeonella. The sequence continues at coordinate 928 of CAIOLR010000303.1, forward strand.
GGCTAAAGGCATTATCAAAATCAGTGATCGAGATAATAAGAAGGAATATTTTTACAGTAAATACCTGATGGACCCTGAGTCAGGTATATCTTATGATGAGCCACAGCCCAATACATTTTCGTTTAATTCCCCATATGGAGCCTGCCAACATTGTGGCGGACTCGGGTATATCGTTGAAGTAGACCCCCAGGCCATTATTCCGGATCCTACTTTGAGTATTCTTAAAGGTGCAATCGTGCCTTTGGGAGAATACCGAGACATATGGGCATTTACCCTATTAAAAGCTATTGCCAAAAAATATGATTTTTCGCTTTCGGCACCAGTAGACAAAATCCCGAAGGAGATTATCAATATTATTTTAAATGGAACGACCGATCCCCTCACTGTTCCAACAGCACAGAATAGATGGGATGTGAAAAATTTTGATATCGACTATGATGGGATTATTAAAATTTTAGAGGAACAAAAAGGAGGTGATGCTGTAACAGATTTTGACGAGTATCGAACGATCAAAACGTGTAGTACCTGTCATGGTGCTCGTTTGAAAAAGGAATCCTTGCATATCAAAGTCGACCAAAAGAATATCTATGAATTAGTCTGCATGGATATTGCTCAACTATCGATCTGGTTTAGTGAGCTAGAAGCCCGATTGACGGAACGACAGAATATCATTGCGAAGGAAATTCTAAAAGAGATACGTGCTCGTATTGGCTTTTTGTTAGATGTTGGCTTAAACTACTTGACTTTAGATCGCACGGCCCGAACGCTTTCTGGAGGTGAAGCACAACGTATCCGACTAGCGACCCAAATTGGCTCCCAGCTGGTGAATGTGCTTTATATTTTAGATGAGCCTAGTATTGGGCTGCATCAGCGAGATAATGAACGATTGATTACTGCACTGAAAAACTTACGAGACCTCGGAAATACCGTGTTGGTTGTTGAACACGATAAAGACATGATTCTAGAGGCCGATTATGTGATCGATATGGGACCTGCAGCGGGTGCACATGGTGGCCAGGTCGTTGCGCAAGGCACGCCCCAACAATTTGCGAAAGCCCACACCCTCACGAATGATTATCTGAACGGGCAAAAAGAAATTATCATCCCCAAAGAGCGCCGAACCGGAACTGGACAAGTCCTTGCCCTGCACGATGCCTCTGGAAATAATTTGAAAAATGTTTCCGTTGAATTTCCTTTGGGAAAATTCATTTGCATTAGTGGGGTTTCGGGCAGTGGAAAATCAACATTAATTGCCGAGACTTTATATCCCATCCTAAATCATCATTTCTTTAGAGCCAAAAAGAAACCCCTCCCCTATCGAAGCATAGAAGGGTTGCAACATATTGATAAAGTAATCGAGATTGACCAAACTCCCATTGGCCGTACGCCTCGATCGAATCCATCTACCTATACCAGTGTTTTTTCAGATATCAGGGCGCTATATGTCATGCTGCCTGAGGCGAAAATCAGGGGTTACAAACCAGGTCGTTTTTCGTTTAATGTCAAGAGTGGGCGGTGTGAAACCTGCCAAGGTGCGGGAATGAAAATTATTGAGATGAATTTTTTACCCGACATACAGGTTCCCTGTGAGGAATGCGGTGGAAAACGATACAATCGGGAAACCTTAGAAGTTCGATACCGCGGTAAATCCATCAGCGATGTGTTGGATATGAGTATTGAAGAAGCAGTTCCATTTTTTGAAAGTATTCCTTCTATTTATCGAAAAATTAAAACCTTGCGAGATGTTGGGCTGGGTTATATCACGTTAGGGCAATCATCGGTAACCCTATCGGGAGGCGAAGCACAACGTGTCAAACTAGCGACTGAGCTTTCTAAAAAAGATACGGGTAACACCTTCTATATTTTGGATGAGCCCACAACAGGACTTCATTTTGAAGATATCAACGTACTATTGGGTGTGCTCAATCGTCTGGTTGATCATGGCAATACCGTATTAGTCATCGAACATAATTTAGATGTGATTAAGGTAGCCGACTGGGTGATTGACGTGGGACCAGAGGGTGGTGCTGATGGTGGCGAAATTATTTTTACTGGTACGCCAGAAGGCTTGACAGCATGTTCGCGGAGTTATACTGGTTTATTTTTAAAGAAAGAGATGAATGTATCGTAACTAGTCTGAAGACTAGGATCATCATGGTTCGAAGTCAATAGACTTCGAACAACCAACAATAAAAAATCTAAAAAATCCAACCACCCAATAAATCCGAATCATGAATAAGCACATTCAACAACTACAAAACAGAATAGCACCTTTCAGGCAACAAATAATTAACCATCGTGTATACTCAGCAATTAATACGGTTGAAGATCTTAAAATTTTCATGCAGTACCATGTTTTTGCAGTTTGGGATTTCATGTCCTTATTAAAAGCTTTACAAAATAATCTAACCTGCACTTCTGTTCCCTGGTTTCCCAAGGGCTCAGCTGAAACTCGACACCTCATTAATGAAATTGTAGTTGGCGAGGAATCAGACCTTGATCTTCTTGGAAACCGGAAAAGTCATTTTGAGTTATACCTCGATGCCATGCATCAATGCGGAGCAGATACCGCGCAAATTGAAAAATTCGTCGCTGTACTAAAAGATACTGGGAACTTTAATACAGCATTTGCTCTAGCTAACACCCCAAAGGAAGTTCGTTACTTCGTTGACTTCACTTTTGCAACCATCAATAGCACGAAAGATTATCTACAATCGGCTATTTTTACTTTTGGACGAGAAAATTTAATTCCTAACATGTTCCTTTCAATAGTGAATGATCTATATGAGGATCTTCTAGACAAGAAACTTTCTATTTTCAGGTATTATCTAGAAAGACATATTGAACTTGATGGCGATGAACATAGTCACCTAGCATTACAGATGACATCTAATCTTTGTGGTACAAATGAACTATTATGGCAAGAAGCAGAACAAGCTGTTATTGAATCATTGCAAAAGCGAATTAATCTTTGGGATGGTGTCTATGAGCAAATTGTGAGTCAAAAATGCGAATTACAGAAAAATGGATTTAATTAGTTGAATCTGCGCTTTTTTCTCGCATTTTTTCAAAATTTTCAAAACTTATCCCGCTGCTGTCTGTATTTTTTTATCCCAAAAAATTAAAAATCACTTTTTGAGGACAAACTAAGCACAAAAGCCATGAAACTTAAAAATTACAAAGATCAAGTTGTTTGGATTATTGGTGCAAGCAGCGGTATAGGTCGTGCTCTTGCCGTCAAGCTAGCATCACAAGGGGCGAGACTTGCTCTTTCTGCGCGCCGAAAAGACGAGCTTGATAGACTGACAACGACGCTTGGTCAAGCACATAAATCATTTGCCTTAGATGTGACTGATGCCGAGCTTTGCGCTAATACGGCAAGCACTATACAGGCTTTATTTGGACGTATCGATCGCATAATTTTTCTAGCGGCGGCTTATATGCCAATGAAGCTTGATGCATTAGATTTGGCGGCTACCAAGCAGATTATCGATGTGAATCTTCTCGGAGCCTTTCATATTATTAGCGCTATACTTCCTTTGTTAAAAGAGCAGGTTTTTGGCCAAATTGCTCTATGTGGTAGTGTGTCAGGTTATACTGGGTTGCCTGGAGGACAACCTTATGGAGCGAGCAAAGCAGGCATTATAAATCTTGCCGAGAGCTTACATGCAGAGCTACCCCGTGGCATTGATGTTAAACTCATAAGTCCTGGATTTGTACGTACAGCCCTTACCGATAAGAATAACTTTGAAATGCCCATGATTATTAACGCTGAGCAAGCCGCAAAAAATATCGCCTGCGGATTGCTTACGTCACGCTTTGAAATACACTTTCCAAAACGCTTCACATTTTTGCTTAAATTACTCCGGATTTTGCCTTACCTGATTGCACTCAAAATAACTCAAATATTTAAATAGTTAAAAAGTTAAACTCTTATGGTACATATTTTTGACACGATCCAAGTTGGTGAAATAAAATTGGAGAATCGTATTATCATGGCTCCACTTACAAGGATGCGCAGTAAGCAACCTGGCAATATACCTTATACACTTAATGCTCACTATTATGAGCAGCGCGCTTCAGCTGGCTTGATTATATCTGAAGCAACGCAGATTAGCCAACAAGGCCAGGGTTACCCCAGTACCCCAGGGATCCACACGCCAGAGCAAGTGGAGGGTTGGAAATTGGTAACAGATGCTGTCCACAAAAAGGATGGAAAAATATTTTTGCAACTTTGGCATGTTGGTCGTATTTCCCACTCATCCCATCAGCCAGGTGAGGGTGCTCCAGTGGCACCTTCAGCGATCAAACCCACTGGGAAAGTACTTACTGCGGGCTGGAAAATGGTCGATTATGAAACGCCACATGCACTAGAAACGGCTGAAATTGCTTCAATTGTTCAGGATTATTATAGCGCTTCAAAAAATGCGAAAGCAGCTGGTTTTGATGGGGTTGAGGTGCACAGTGCAAATGGCTATCTACTCGATCAATTCCTACAAGATGGGAGCAATAAGCGTTTGGATGCTTATGGTGGTTCTATGGAAAACCGTGCGCGCTTTCTTTTAGAGGTTGTAGATACAATTATAAAAGTCTGGGGCAAAGGTCGCGTGGGGGTGCGTCTTTCGCCATATGGCACCTTCAATGATATGAGTGACAGTGACCCTATGGGGTTGTTTAGCTATGTCTTGGGGGAGCTTGATAAGCGTGAGATTGCTTACGTGCACATGATTGAACCGCGTGCTAGCAATGCTGGGGGAAGTGATGCATTGAATCAACTTGCTCCTCGTGCATCTGAACTATTTAAAAAATACTTCCGTAATGTGTTTATTTCATCAGGTGGATACACACCAGAGAGCGGGAAGAAAATAATAGAAAGTGGCCTGGTGGATGCAGTAGCGTTTGGCCGTCTTTTTCTGGCAAACCCAGATCTTCCAGAACGTATAAAAATTGGCGCCGAACTCAACCGCTATGATCGAGCTACATTTTATGGAGGAAGTGAAAAAGGTTACACAGACTATGCATTCCTAGAGGCAAAAAAGTGAACATGAGTTACTTTTAGCTCATCAATGCCAAAAACGATAATGATGCCAAAAATAGTTGGTGGGAATAATAATTTCGCAAAGTTACCACCCTACTTTTGATTGTGTTTTAGGGTGTCTTGTGAAATTATAAAAAAAAGCTCAAGCAAATAAAATTTGGTTGGCCTTTTTTCATTTTAGGAGTCTTTGCGGGGGAATTTTACTCACAAGCTATCCACAGGGTGGATAAAAGTCTCGATTTTGCATTTTTTTTTCAAA
>CAIOLR010000304.1 GCA_903859135.1 uncultured bacterium
CTATTGATCGATTCTGCAGAATATATGACCAAACTATCCGCTATAAAATTATTGTTGAATAAAATTTAAACAGGCTCTAAATAAATCACAAAATTGCACCTCTAGAAAATTATTAGAGGATTTAAATATGCATTCATGAGAATAAATTATTTTACAGAAAAACCTACAAGACCTGAGATTCTCGTAGATATGGTCAAACTGATTACGTTCTATTTAGGGGGCCTAAAAATTTTGACCACAAGTGGACGGCCTGCAACGTGTCCGCATGAGACAGAAGATGTGTGTCGGGTTTATGGAGAACGTTTTTTAGGACGAAACAATTTGGATAAACATTTGAAGCAAGCAGAGGAAATAGTTACTCCTGTGTTGTCAACTACTCAATCTAAAAATGATTTATCATGAAGTTGACAACCAAAACCCCGTATAAACTAGCATCAAAAATACGAGCCTACTTCCAAAGAAGCAGCCCCAAGCAACATGACAGTTATATCAAAGAAGAACCACTAAGAGCTGAGCTATTTAGCTCTGATCAGATGACTCAATATGGTAAAAAACTTGCCGAGACACACCAAATAAGCAATAAGCCCACAAAGGGACATTTGCTTAGCAGGTTATCCAAAAATGAAAAAGAATTAAATTCTGTCCGCAAGCTTCTTGTGGAAGCTATTAAAGACAATAGCATTATCACCCCTGCAGGGGAATGGCTTATCGACAATTTTTATTTGATAGAAGAACAAATTCGCACAGCTAAAAAATACCTGCCTAAAAAATATGATGAGGCTTTACCCCAATTAATAGATAAAAAGGCGTCTGGTTTAACACGCGTTTATGAAATAGCATTACAAATTATATCTCACAGCGATGGGCAAGTCGACCTAGAACATCTGAGCACGTTTATAAAATCATATCAGTGTGTTTCTCCTCTCCAATTAGGTGAGCTATGGGTCATTCCAACCATGCTTCGACTTGCCTTGATCGAAAATATCCGACGAATTTCGGCACTAATTGCCACTGACAAAATTGACAAAAACCTGGCTGATTATTGGGCAAAACAATTATTGAACATCTCTGAATATGACCCCAAAAATATACTACTAGTTACGGGAGATATGGCTAGATCAAATCCGCCGCTGACGGGTGCTTTTGTATCTGAAATGTTTCGTCAACTACTTGGAAAGGGATCAGCTTTAGCATTATCGCTTACCTGGATAGAGCAAAAATTGAATGAAGATGGGATAACAAGTAATGAGCTGATCAGTGCTGAAATACAAATACAAGCTATAAACCAAGTATCAATCAGTAATAGTATCGGAAGCCTTCGTTTGATTAGCTCACTCGACTGGCGCCTTTTTGTTGAAGAAAATAGTATTGTAGAGCATACGCTTTGCAAAGACCATGGTGGAATTTATTCAAAAATGGATTTTTTAACAAGAGATCGTTACCGTCACGTGGTGGAACATATTTCAAAAAAATCAGGAATTTCAGAAAATGAAATTGCTAAAATAGCGATACGACTGGCTGACAAAAACGTACACCAAAACCAATCAAGTAGATCGCATGTTGGATATTATCTAACTGATGTTACGCAGCCCCTATTTTTCATATTTATATGATAGACTATTTTTGCAAGATGGACAAAGCGAAGATTAGAGATTTATA
>CAIOLR010000305.1 GCA_903859135.1 uncultured bacterium
TAATGAACATCTTCAAAATGAAGATGCCTTTTTTGTGCCATTTTTTTTACGAGTTATCTCTCTGCTATCTGTATTTTTTTTATCCCAAAAAATTGAAAATTACTTTTTGAGGACCGACTAAATAAACAAAATACTTTCGAGGGGGGGGGGTATCTATTTGTGAGACCCGGCATGTTGATCGCTATATAGGGAGTGGTTTAGATGAATACCTGTTGTAAAGAAATTTGGATTTGGATCGATCAACAGATGCTGTTATACGAGGTAAAAAGAAAATTGTTGCCAGCCATTGAAAACAGCGATAATTGGCAAGTAAGCTTTCAAAATAGTTGAAGAAAAGTACACTTGGGACTTATAACTGAATAAGAACTGTTGAAAAATTTGGATTCTTACAAAAAACAAATTAGGAATCCTGAAAAATACCCATCGAAACAGGGTTGTTCTTAATTTACTCCTGTAGCAGCATTCGGGTAATTTTTTATTCTTCTTGTAACATAATTGGGGTAAAAAACGTCCTTTATTGTAACAGAATTAGGCTCCGATATCTGTAATAGCTTCTGATAATTGATCTTGAAAATTCATGTTGATCTGATTGTTTCATCAAATTTCACGAATCAGAGAGGCGATCGAAAGGACAGGCAAAACGAGATTTTGTCTCAAAAAACAGCTCCTTTTTTGTGGACATTTTGGCCGATTTTATAGTCCACAAAATTGCTATTTTGTGGACACGGGCGTAATAGGTAGGAAAGTTCTAACGGTACTGGGGGGAAAGTTACAAGCTTAGGCTATCGGGGTCGCGCCTAGTGTCCCAAAACAATGCAACCTCTATTGTATGATCATTCACCTTGTAGTATACAGCAATTGCGTTCAATAGTATAGCTTTTCGTATTTGGTTATTACCTTCATGTGTTTTGAATGCGTATGGGTTGTTTTTTATGACCATAAACAGTTCTTTCAATCTTTTTTTTAAGCGTTGAAGTTCAGTCTTCCCCCATTGTTTGCTAGTGTGCTCTATCATTTCATTAAGTGACAACTCGGCTTCTGTACTCAAGTATAAACTATGTTTATTCATGAAGGTATTTTTTGTCATAATTTGCAAAAAATACTTCCTCTGTTACGACTTCTCCGCGCTCTATTTGTTCTATAGATTTTTCTAGTCGATTGGCTAACTGTACAGATTTATAGTCTTCTGGATAGATCAATGAGCATATTTTACTCAACTCGTTTAAGTCAAATCGCTTCTCATGCAATTTTCTATAATAAGTACTAGGGTTCATTCCCAATTCTTTTACTATGTATTCAACCTTGTAATGGCTTTTGGCTATATGCTTATCAATATTATTGAGCAAGTTCTGTACTTCAAAAATTGATTGGATTATCATGATTCCCTTTTTTTAATTATTTAAATTCCCTATATATAACAAATATAGCGAAAGTTGTCCTTGTCACATAATATTAATTATTGGACAAAAGTAAATTGTCATATAGCCAAGCCATTAATCGCATCTAATTTTTTAACACCAAACATTGAGCTACTCGATAGTGCTCTAGTTCGCATCGGGAGGTAAACACATCTGCGCTACACGCTTTAATACAAACTCAATTGGTATTGAAGCTGAACTGGGTGGTGTATTCGTGGAACTTCCTGTAAATGACAGTCGAGTATTTGGCTTTGTTCGGGATAAAGTGACGATAGGGTCTCCTGTTCTTACAATGCTTCTAAGGCCACTTTTTTCTTGAAGCTGGCACTGAAATTTCTTCTTACTTTTTTGTTCATCTGGATGTAAGTTTAGTTCTTTTTACATCTTAACAATGTTTGTTTGATTTTTTAGTCAAGTTCGGCATTGACCCTAACTTGACTAACAATCAATCAAACATCAATGACCTAATTTGTTATGGTACTATCGCCGCTTAAAACTTAACGAACTATTTGCTGATTATAATTCATAAAATTTAGCCAGACTGTGCTATTCAAGCCATCACCCATGAATACGCTCCGTTTTTCCATAATTTTGAATCACGGAGGCTTCATAAGCCAAGAGCTCATCCCATCGTTTATCCACATCAATAGCTCCAGCATACTGTTTGGCTAATTTGATAAACATGGCATAGTGCCCCGCTTCACTAACCATCAATTCATAATAGAAATCGGCTAGCTGTGGATCGTTGATATGTTCCGACATCACTTTGAATCGTTCGCAGCTTCGGGCCTCAATCATCGCCGAAAGCAATAAACGATCAATCAACTGCTGTTGCCTGCCCCCACCTTTGATCATAAACTGCATCAGCTCGTTCACGTAATGGTCTTTACGCTCACGCCCGAGTTCATAGCCGCGCTCGATAATAATATCGTGCACTCGTTTGAAATGATCCATCTCCTCCTGGACCAAACCCGCCATTTTCTGCACCAAATCAGGCAAATTTGGATTCTGCACAATGAGTGTGATGGCATTACTTGCTGCCTTCTGTTCACAAAAAGCATGGTCACTCAGTATTTCTTGGATATTACGCTCGACCACATTTTTCACCCAAAGCGGATCTGTGGGGAGTTTAAGCTTGAGGATTATTTTGTCTTTTTGCATGCTTAGCGATATAGGCTTTTACTTTCAATAAATTCAATCACCGAATCGGGAATAAAAAACTGAATACTTTTTCCTGCTTGAATCGATTTTCGGATAAAGGTGGCCGATAGCTCCATCAATGGCGTATCCGTAATAGTCACAGACGGGTGTTTAGAAAACTCGTTTTCCAAGAAACCAGGACGAGGATACACATAAATAGCATAATCGCGCAAGAGGAGTTCATAGTTTTTCCACTTTTTTAACGACCCCAAATTATCCGAGCCCATCAGGAGGGCAAATTCATGTTCTGGATATTTTTCATGTAGATGCGTCAAGGTATCGATCGTGTATGAGGGTTGAAGAAGCTTTAACTCGACACCACTTACCCTAATATTTTTTGCATTTTCGGTAGCCAGCTTGGCCATCTCAAGCCGATCGTAGCTATTGATTAAATCGTTCTTATCTTTCAGCGGATTGTGTGGCGATACCACCAACCATACTTCGTCCAAGGCGGTATGATTCGCCATATAATTGGCAATCATTAAATGACCCACATGGATTGGATTAAATGAACCAAAAAACAAACCTATCTTCATCGCTGCTTAAATAGTATCCTGAGCCAAAAAACGAGCAACCAATTGCTCAACCTCTCTGCAAGCTGTATCTAGCTCGTCATTATTCAGAATCACATCAAACTTATTGGCATAGGTAAGTTCCTTCTTGGCTTTTCCAATACGTTCGGCTAGTTTTTCTGGTTTATCTGTACCTCGACTCGTTAATCGATCGACGAGCACATCAAACGAGGGCGGCTGTACAAAAATAGCCAGCGCTCTACTTCCATACTTCTTCTTCAAATGCAAGCCACCCTCCACATCAATATCAAAAATAATATGCTTTCCTTTTTGCCAAATACGCTCCATTTCGGAACGAAGCGTACCATGAAACGTATCGCGATACACCTCTTCAAACTCAACAAACTCTTTTTGGGCAATTTTATGTAAAAAATCCTCCTTGCTGATGAAATAATAATCTTTACCATCCTCTTCCCCTCCCCTTTTAACACGCGTAGTAGCCGAAATAGAAAACTCCAAGTCGGGCAGCCTGCTTAACAGATAATGTACAATGGTTGTTTTGCCTGCACCTGAAGGAGCAGAAAGTATAATCAGTTTTCCTTCCATTTTTTATTGTTAAAAAGTATTGGGTATTGAGCTGTGCGTATTTAAGAAACCAAAGGGTGTCTGACAAATCTGCATTGGGGCGTGCCCTTCGGTCGGGCTATTCACTACAAGTCCTCGTTTCGCTTCGCTCCACTGTGGGCTTTTCGTTTCTATCCCTCACGCAAAACATAAAATTTCCATCCTTGTCCGAACGATGCTTACGCAAATCACAGCACATTGAGCAATTGCTCTTTAATTTTTTCGAGTTCTTCCTTCATCCCGACAACCAATTGCTGAATATGCGCATCATTCGCTTTGGAGCCCATCGTATTAATTTCGCGACCAATTTCTTGAGAAATAAAACCGAGCTTTTTCCCATTCGCATCCTGGTCATCCAACACTTGTAAAAAGTAATCGCAGTGGCTTTTCAGCCGAATTTTCTCCTCGGTGATATCGAGCTTATCGATATAAAAAATAAGCTCCTGCTCGAAGCGGTTACGATCAATATGCTCTTTGGCAATGGCTTGCTCTAGATACTGGTTTAAGCGATTACGAATAACCAGAATGCGGTTGGATTCTTGCGCCTCAACGAGTTTCATCCCCGAAAGGATATTGTTAATTCGAAGTACCAAATCTTTTTTCAGCACCTGCCCCTCGTCCATTCGGAAATTCTCGAAATTAGCAAGTGCTTCCTCAAAAACCTGTTGTACCTGTTTCCACTCCTCCTCGCTTGCTTCATCCGTTTCGTATTGGATTACATTGGGGAAGTTTAAAGCCAGCTGCAGTAGATTATCCGCTGGATCGTCCAAATCTGTAGCAATTGATTTTAGCTGCGTATAATAATTCTTGAGCAAATCTTGATTGATCGTGGCAGCTTTCAGGGTCACATCCGCATATTCGGCATGAAAAACGAGGCTAATTTTACCACGCTCTATCCGTTTAGCACACGCATTGCGTACACTGAATTCCTTATCGGAGAATGCTTTTGGAAGCTTTAAGGAAAGTTCTAAAAACTTACTATTTAACGATTTTAGTTCAACAGTATACTTAACCCTTGCAAAGGAGGCTGCAGCTAAGCCATATCCTGTCATTGATTTTATCATGTGCAAAGATAAATTAATTACCGATAAGTCTTTTGGGGGCTTGGTGGCATTAGTCATTAAAAAAAGAAATCAGTACCATGGTAACACATTTAAAAAAAGGGTGTTTTTTTAAATGTGTGGAGCTTTTCACATGAACCCAGGCAAAAAATTAAACAATTTTTAATAGCCAAACATACATCCTATTTTTGCACCTCAAATCAAATGAGGAGACAGAAACATGAAGAGCGATCATTACAGTAAAAAAAAATCTTGGATATGGGCATTCATCCTCATTCTACTAAGCACTAAAACAAGTAGCGCACAAGAAACCATCACCTTACAACGTGCCCTAGAAATTACTTTAAAAAATAACTTACAAATCAAGCGAGCACAACTAAATGAGGCACTTGCTGACGAGACTTTAAAGCAATCTAAATGGGCATTGTATCCCACGTTGAATGGCAGTAGTGGTTTAAATTTCAACCACGGTCGTTCCATCAACCCAACATCTAATGGGTTTATTGACTCTGAAATCACTTCAAGCAGCTTCGGCCTTACTGCCAAAACACCCTTATTTATGGGCTTCCAAAGGATCAATCAAATTGCAGCAAATAAATATTCCTTAGAAGCTAATAAAAGCGGTACACAAAAGGCTAAAAACGATTTGATTCTGAATGTACTTACCACGTATCTACAAGTTTTAACGAGCCAAGACCTTTTGTTAGCAGCCAAGCAACAGTTAGATTACAGCCATCAGCAACTAGATCGGGAGCAGAAATTTTTTGATGTCGGAAATAAAACAGTAGCTGATTTATCGCAGGCAAAGGCTCAAGTAGCCACCGCAGAGCTGAATGTAACCAAGACTCAAAATGACTTAGACGTCTCACTACTCACCCTTGCACAATTCATGGAACGTGACCCGGCACTCCCATTTGGTGTAGAAAAGCCCGTGGTAGAAGCCGAAAAAGCAGCGCACATCGCTTATTCAGCTACTGACATTTACCGTACTGCCTTAAGCAATTTCCCGGAAATAAAACAGGCTGAAAATAATAGCATGGCACGCTATAAAGAAATCAACCTTGCTAAAGGCGGCTTATACCCCCAAATTGCATTGCAAGGCGGTCTAAACACGGGATATTCAAATGCGGGTAATCAAATTGGCTCTTTAGCCGATGGCTCCCCTTTATATGCAAATGCAGCACCGTTCCGCAGTCAATTGAACACCAATTTCAGTCAAACAATTGGAGCTTCAATATCCGTCCCCATCTTCAACGGATTTTCAGCTCGCTCATCTATTCGAAATGCCAAAATAAAACATGAAGATGCCAAAGTGTCTGAACAACTTGTTAAAAACAATTTGAATAAAATTATCAATCAAGCAGTATTGGATGTACGAGCAGCAGAAAAAAAATACGCCTCCACACAAGCAGCATATGCGGCATCAAAAGATGCATTTGATGCCACAGAAAAACGACATGCCGTTGGCCTGGTGAATACCTTAGACTACAACAAAGCGCAAACAGATTTAAATAATGCACAGTTTGAGACCATTAAAGCCGAGTACGACTTGATGTTTCGTCGCCAAACAATCGATTTTTACTTAGGTAAGTGCCTGGTTTCAGACGGGTGTAAGTAATGGGCTCACCCTGCCCTCTCCGAAGGAGGGAGTGCTACTTTCGCTGTCCGTAGAATTTTTCTACGGATTAACCAATGAGCGGAGTCTATGACTCCCTGTAAAGTATTTTCAGGATGAATAAAAGCCTAAGCAAACTATCTCAGATTGCTTCTCGCAAAGAACGCAAAATCATCGGGCTGATGTCGGGCACTTCGATGGATGGGCTCGATATTGCTTTATGCTCGTGTAAAGGCAGTGGCACGACAACCGAAGTCAAGCTCCTCCATTTCGAAACCATTGGCTACCATGACAATTTCAGATCAGACATCAAGAGTATTTTTGCTAAACGCGAGGTCGACTTGCAGCAAGTATGTTTACTCCATGAGTTGATTGGCATCAAACATGCCGAAATGATCTTATCTGCTTTAGAGAAATGGGATATTAAGCCCGAAGAAATCGATTTAATAGCCAGTCATGGACAAACTATTTTCCATGCTCCACAGCGCTTACATGGCCTAAAAGGCTATCCAAACGCAACCTTGCAAATCGGAGATGGCGACCATATCACAGTAAAAACAGGAATTATCACACTATGCGACTTTAGACAGAAACACGTGGCTTCAGGTGGCGAAGGTGCTCCATTAGCTGTATATGGCGACTATATCTTGTTCTCCCAACCAACAGAAAACCGAATATTATTAAATATTGGAGGCATCTCCAACCTAACCTATTTACCTGCTGATGGAAATGCGCACCATGTATTTTCAACCGACATTGGCCCAGGTAATACCTTGATGGATCAATATATCCAGCACCACTATCCGAACTTATATTTTGATAAAGATGGTGCAATTGCAAAATCTGGAAATACACATGAGTCCTTGTTAAAAGAACTACAGAATCACCCATTCTTCAAAATACCATTCCCTAAAACCACAGGACCCGAACTTTTCAATCTATCCTACCTTAAAAATGCACAAGAGCAATCCAATACAGTCTACCTGAAATCCGAAGATGTTTTAGCTACGCTATGTAGCTTTTCAGCACAAGCAATTATCCACGCACTCGAAAACAATTTTAAGAACCTAACAAACCTTCACATCTACATGAGCGGTGGCGGGATACACCATCCATTATTGATCCATCAAATCAACAATGCATTCCCATCCATCAATTTTAAAACAACAGATAGCTTAGGTATAAACCCCGATGCAAAAGAGGCCGTGCTTTTCGCCATTTTGGCAAACGAATGTGTTGCGGCAGATGAACAAATTGATTTTGGACCTCAGCATGGGGTTCCATCCATTTCGATGGGTAAAATTTGCATACCGTAATACAATACAAAGGCTCCCAAGGTCCCAATAAATACTACAGGCGCAGCTAATTACATTTTTAATTATTAAATTAATTATTTTTTGATTAAATTTACGTTAGACTCATGAA
>CAIOLR010000306.1 GCA_903859135.1 uncultured bacterium
ACTGCGATTCAAGCAATTAATTATCTAACATCTAATCAAACAACTGGATTAAGTCAATTAGTAGCCATGGAACGTTGGCATTATTATGGCCCTAACCAACTTATAGAAAAAAAACCACGTTCACTCTTGAATTTATTTTTCTCCCAATTTGAAAGTTTTCTTATTTTGGTTCTCATTGGCGCGGCTATATTATCTGCTGCTATTGGAGATTTACAAGATGGCCTTACCATCTTAATAGTTGTGGTAATTAATGCCTTACTCGGGTTTTACCAAGAGTTTAAAGCTGAAAAATCCTTATACGCACTAAAAAAAATGTTCGCACTCAAAGCCAAAGTTCGTCGTGATGGTGGTATTAGTGAACTACCAGCCGATCAACTTGTGCCCGGTGATATTATCATTCTTGAGGCTGGCAACAAAATACCTGCAGATGGTCGTATTATTACAGCACATACACTGGAACTAGATGAGTCATCACTAACAGGTGAATCAATTCCAGTTTCAAAGCAATCACAACCACTCAAAGAAATTGCAACACCTCTCGCTGAAAGAAGTAACATGCTTTATATGAATAATGTCGTTACCCGTGGACGTGCAGAAATGCTGATAACCGCAACAGGTATGAATACTGAGATTGGCAAACTTGCGCAGCTACTTTCTCAACCGGAAGAACGAATCACACCACTTCAAATCCAACTTGATAACTTGGGTAAACGTCTTATCCTGATTGTACTTACAGTCATTGTAATCCTATTTATCAGTGCCTTATTGAGGGGCGACCCACTGATAGAAACCACATTCAGTACCATTGCACTGGCTGTTGCCGCAATTCCAGAAGGCTTACCAGCTGTCGTTACTGTGACTTTGGCACTCGGAATGCATCGCATGGCTCATCAACATGCTATCGTTAAACGTTTGGCCGCAGTAGAAACACTGGGATGCACTACCGTTATCTGTTCTGACAAGACAGGTACGCTAACCGTCAACCAAATGACTGCAAGATCAATTTTTTACAATAATCAAACTTATACTGTCAGCGGTGAAGGTTATTCGTTGATCGGAGAAATTTTTCCTCCTATTTCTCCAAATAATCTTTCAACGCTTCTATTACCACTGGCACTTTGTAACAACAGTCACATACAAAATAGTCAAATTGTAGGCGATCCAATGGAAGATGCTTTATTGGTGCTTGCTGCCAAAGGCGGCATTGTTAGCGAACTGGCTAACAATCAATTCCCCAGATTTGCCGAGATACCGTTTGATGCAGCTCATAAATTTATGGCCACATTTCACCATTATGAAAATGAAGTAAAAATATTCATAAAAGGTGCGCCTGAAATATTACTTGAGCTGTGTCATTCAGTTCGAGACACTGAACATCAAAATCTGCGACCATTAGAACCAGACGAAATCTTAAGACAAAACAACATAATGGCTAGCAGTGGCTTGCGTGTAATTGGAGTAGCAGTTCGTTCAGTTCCCGCAGAGACTATAGAAGCTAATAGCGACCTATTTCAACACATCAAGGATCTCACTTTTATTGCCCTAATAGGACTTATGGATCCTCCCAGACCAGGAGTTCAGGAGGCTATTAAGCTCTGCCAACAAGCCGGTATTGCAATCAAGATGATTACTGGTGACCAAAAAATTACAGCATTGGCAATTGCAAAAGAATTAGGGTTAATGGGTGAAGTAGCAGATGGTCGAGACTTACTTCAATATAATGATAATACACTAGCTCAACGTATAAATAATATCAGCGTATTCGCTCGCACCACACCGGAACAAAAAGTACTTATTATTGAAGCTTTAAAAGCGGATGGACACATTGTTGCTATGACAGGTGATGGTGTTAATGATGCACCTGCACTAAAAAATGCCGACATTGGTATTGCAATGGGCATAAGTGGAACTGATGTTGCAAGGGAAGCTGCAATGATGATACTAACAGATGATAATTTTGCCACTATAGTGAATGCGATTAAAGAAGGACGTGGGATCTATGATAATATGATTACGTTTGTACGATTTCAACTTTCCACTAATATAGGCGCAATATTGACTGTAGCTATTGCTCCACTTCTAGGAATGCCCATTCCTTTTACTGCAGTGCAATTACTATGGATCAATATTATCATGGATGGCCCACCAGCCATGTCACTAGGTGTTGAT
>CAIOLR010000307.1 GCA_903859135.1 uncultured bacterium
CACTGGGATTCTGATAAATCGGTTGGATACATTTTTTTGAAGTTTCGTCACAACAAAAAAGACTATTTCCAATCGCTTTTCAGGCCTATAATATTATTCCTTTTTCATTTTTAAACAGGCTCTTAGTAAAATATTGCCCTTTAATTCAACCTGTTTACAGGTGATAATTTAGTGCCATTTTTTTTGGACCTTTGTGCGGTATGTCCTTTGAACCTATTCCACTAAATTTACCTAGCTATCCATTTCGGATTAGACAAGAACTAGGAAAGAATCTCATTTTCGATGAAATCAGAAAAAAATTTTTAGTCCTAACAGCCGAAGAATGGGTTCGTCAGCATTTGGTTCAGTATCTAATTCGTGTAAAAAAATATCCACGTTCATTAATTACAATCGAAGGTGGATTAAAACTAAATACGCTTCAAAAAAGATCAGATATCCTTCTTTACAACCATGTAGGAGAAAAAATCATGCTGGTGGAATGCAAGTCGCCATCCGTAAAAATAGATCAAGACACATTTGACCAAATCGCACGCTATAATACGGCTTATCGTGTCCAGTGGCTACTCGTTAGCAATGGTTTAGAACATTATTGCTGCGAAATAGATTTTGCCAATAGCAATTATCGCTTCGTTGAAGAAGCTCCAGAATACCAAAAAGAAGTACGTATTTCGTGTTGAGTATTTGGAAACCAAAATTGAGTTGAGACTATTTCAGAAATTCCATTAAGCTTTTTCTGAACAAATCTCTTTGATTTTCTCTATAGCAAAATCAATCTCTTCTTTCGTGTTGTATTTACTAAACGAAAATCGAATAGATGGTCTGTTCGGATCTGCATGTATCCCCCTCAAAACATGTGAGCCAATATCAGTACCCGAGCTGCATGCACTTCCACCAGAAGCAGATATTCCAGCAATGTCCAAACTAAAAAGCAACATATCCCCCATCCCACTTTCAGGAAAAGAAACATTTAAAACAGTATACAAGCTTTTTTCGGGTGCTGTCTCCCCATTAAATGTGACCCCGGGTATGCTTTCTTCTAACCGTTGTTTCATGTAAGATTTTAATCCCTGAATGTATTGTTGATGCGCATCCATATCTCGATAAGCAATTTCTAGTGCTTTGGCTAAACCCACAATCCCAGGTATATTTTCGGTCCCACCACGCATGTTACGCTCCTGTGAACCGCCAAACAGTAATGGCTTAATCTTAATAGCATGATTGATATAGAGAAAACCTACACCCTTTGGACCATGTAATTTATGCGCAGCACAAACCAAAAAATGAACTTTTAGTTTACTAAGATCATGGCGATAATGTCCCATGGTTTGTACGGTATCGCAATGAAAAATGGCTTGATACTGCTCGCAGATATCTCCAACCTTGACAATATCGGTCAGTGTTCCTATTTCATTGTTCGCGTGCATCAAAGAAACTAAGCTCCGCTCATTTGATCTTAAAAGTTCTTCCAAATGCTGCAAATCAACATTCCCTTTTGCATCTACGTCGACAAAGCTTAATTTAATGGCACCACTTTCTTGTAGTGCTTCCAGTGTATGGGATACAGCATGATGTTCGATCCGAGAGGAAATAACGTGTTTGATTCCATAATCAGCTACAGTACCTTTTATGGCCATGTTGTCTGCCTCTGTACCTCCAGAGGTGAAAAAAAATTCTGATGGCGAAGCATGAAATAAATTTGCAACGGTTTTGCGTGCTCTTTCAAGAAGTGTACGCACCTCACGACCATGCGCATGTATGGAAGATGGGTTTCCAAACTGGTTTTCCATTACTTGAATCATCTCCTGCAGAACCTCTTTGTCTACAGGCGTCGTGGCAGCATTGTCAAAGTAAACACGCATAATAAATCAATGAAATTTTAATTAAAAGACGACAATATACATATCTCTAATCATATATACAATCCAACGTATTTACTTGTTTGAATACCCAAATTGGGTGTCTGGCAAATTAGTTTTCTTGAGATATTGTTCATTCAAGAGGCGGATGAATAAAAACTCATCCGCTAAACTTACTTCGATCGATTAGCTTATTCCTTCCAGAGTTGCTTCCCAGCATTGCTCTAGTCCGCTTGGGCTAATAATACGAAGCTAAAATCATCTTTTAAGACTCCTCTGCCAGAAATCCCCCTGCACTTGGGCCTTCAGGCGGGGGATGAATGGCAGCCATTAACAATGCCTATTTGTGATACATTTGTTCATCCTATGATACGCACCTACAAACGCAAGCTGAAGTTAACCAAATCGCAAGAGCAACGTATTAGCTCATGGATAGGTGCTTGTCGCGTGGTATACAATCTAGCTTTAGAAATCAAAATTGAGAGTTGGAAAAAGCTACAAAAAGGCGTATCACAGTATGATTTGCAAGCACAACTACCCGCACTAAGAGAAGAGCTGGCATGGATGAAGGATGTAGATAGTCAATCGCTTCAAAATGTATTGAAACGATTAGATTTAGCATACAAATCTTTTTTCAAAGGCGGAGGTTTCCCTAAATGGGCAAACAAACGTAATTTCAGATCAATCCATATTCAAAGAATCAAATGCTGCGAACATACGGTCAACATCCCAAAAATAGGAGATCTAAAACTTTTCAAGGATAGCCCAATAGTCGGCCATCCAAGAACGGCCAAGATTATCAAAGAGCCGACAGGCTATTTCATTTGTATACAATGTGATCAGGTACCAGTCAAATTTGTTAGCGAGAACCAAGCTATCGGACTTGATATGGGCATTGCTCATTTCTGCATAGATTCCAACGGTAAGTTTGTTCCAAACAAGAAACATTTCAAAACGCATGAACGTCACCTACGTATCGCAAACAGGTCTTTAGCCAGAAAAAAGAAAGGTTCCAATCGATGGACTCGACAGGCTAAAAAACTATCGCGGTTGCATCATACGATTGCCAATGTTCGTAAAGATTTTCTGCACCAAGAAAGTACTAAAATTGCAAAAGCAAACTTCATGGTATGTATGGAAGATTTGAAGATCAAGAACATGAGCAAAAGTGCGAAAGGTAATGCAGAAGAACATGGCAAAAATGTAGCTGCAAAGTCAGGCTTGAATCGTTCCATACTAGACTGTGGCTGGGGTAATTTTGGAATCCTGTTGGAATACAAGACCAATGTAATTAGGGTCAATCCAAAGTACACCAGCCAAATATGTAGTTCTTGTGGGCATAAAGACGCACAAAGCAGACTATCGCAAAGCCAATTCAAATGTACCAGCTGCTCCCATACATTGAATGCAGATGTAAATGCAGCTAAGAATATACTGAGCAGGGGCACGGCTCTCTATCGTCAACGTGAGGCATTAGCCTGTGCGTAGGTAGTAGAACCTCCAATGCCTTTAGGCTGGAGAGTATGTCAG
>CAIOLR010000308.1 GCA_903859135.1 uncultured bacterium
CTGACATACTCTCCAGCCTAAAGACATGGAGGTTCTACTACCTACGCACAGGCTAATGCCTCACGTTGCCGATAGAGAGCAGTGCCCCTGCTCAAAATATTTTTAGCTGCATTCACATCTGCATTTGATGTGTGTGCGCAGCTTGTACATACAAATTTGCTTTGCGAAATTCTGCTTTTGGCATCTTTTTGTCCACAATAGCTGCAAATCTGACTCGTATGCTTCGGATTTACTTTCAAAACCGCTGTTTTGTATTCCAACAGGATTCCAAAATTACCCCAGCCACAATCTAAAATTGAGCGATTTAGCCCAGATTTTGCAGCTACATTTTTGCCATGCTCTTCTGCAGTGCCTCTGGCACTTTTACTCATATTTTTGATCTTCAAATCTTCCATATAGACTATGGAGTTTTGTTTAGCAATCCGTGTACTTTCTTTATGCAAAAAGTCTTTGCGAACATTGGCAATCGCATGATGCAACCGCGATAGTTTTTTAGCCTGTCGAGTCCATCTATTGGATCCTTTCTTTTTTCTGGCTAAAGACCTGTTTGCGACACGTAGGTGACGTTCATGACGTTTGAAATGTTTTGGATTGGCAACAAATTGACCGTTGGAATCTATGCAGAAATGAGCAATGCCCATATCAATTCCGATAGCTTGGTTCTCGCTAACAAATTTGACGGGCACTTGCTCACATTGAATACAAATGAAAAAACCTGTCGGCTCAATGATGATTTGCGCTGTTTTGGGATGGCCTTTTATTTCCGAATCCTTGAACATCTTCACTAAACCTATTTTTGGAATAGAAGCAAAATTTCCATTCACCGAAACCGATTTAAACAGAATTGATTTGAACGTTTTTTTAGACGCAAATTTCGGATAGCCTCCTCCTTTTTTAAAGCTTCTGAAAAAGTTTTGATAGCTCCTGTCAAGTCGTTCAATAGATGCTTGAAGTGTTTGAGAAGGTACATCTCGAATCCAATCGAAATCCTTTTTTAGATCAGGAAGCTGGTTTATCAAATCGTACTTGTTAACTGATTTGCCAGTTGATTTATACGACGCTTGTTTAATTTCCATTCCCAGATTATACACCACACGACAAGCTCCTATCCATGAGCTAATACGTTGCTCTTGCGATTTGGTTAACTTCAGCTTGCGTTTGTAGGTGCGTATCATAGGATATCCAAACATACAGAAAAAAAATATATATTTGCATCTTACTTATTTTTTTTAATTTTGAACAACCGCTGGATATCATCTCATCATGCTGTATACAATTGTGCTTACCATTTAATATGGTGTCCAAAATATCGTAGGAAAGTATTAGTTAATGGCATAGACGATCGCTTAAAAGAACTTCTTAATCAAAGGGCAACGGAACATGGCTGGACAATTGAGAGAATGGAAGTGATGCCAGATCATGTGCATATTTTCATTAAGGCAAGTCCACATGATGCACCCATTTATATTGTCAGTCAATTGAAGGGATTCACTTCATTTACCTTACGAAACGAATTTCCTGAATTAAAAACAAAACTGCCTACTTTATGGACTAGGAGCTATTATTGCGAAACTATTGGACATATATCGGATGATACTATCAAGAAATATATTGAAGACCAAAAGAAGAAATAGGCATTGTTAATGGCTGCCATTCATCCCCCGCCTAAAGGCCCAAGTGCAGGGGTTTTCTGGCAGAAGAGTCATAA
>CAIOLR010000309.1 GCA_903859135.1 uncultured bacterium
AAAACGAATTAGTTATCATAAAGTCGAGCAAAAATCGCATTGAATATTCATTTTAATAAATTCATCAAAGCCAACATATAATAAATCAGTAATATAGACCGAATCCAGATATTCACTCATGAAAGGAGCAAATGAACCCAAGTATACATTCGCCATATTTTTTCGATAAATATATTTCACAACATCTTCCTTATTTAGACGATATGTATCAAAAAAAGCTTTACGAAGTCTAGTTGGCATTGTACCGTATAAAAAATCTTTGATCAATTTTTTGCCAAAATATACCGCAGAACCCTCATCACCTAAAATATATCCAAGACCGTTCTTACTAGGATATGCATCCAAGCCATCAAAGTATGCACTATTAGAGCCCGTCCCAAGAATACAGCTGAATCCCTTATTGGTGCCACAGGTGGCATATGAAACACCCAAAATATCCTGCTCGACACTAATAAAAGCATACGTAAATATCATAGATAAAGCATTGGAAATCCGCTCTCGACGATCTGGGTTTAAACAACCAGCACCAAAAAAATAAACCTCTTTTACTTCATCTTGATACCTTTGCACACCTGGATTTTGCTGTAAAACCTTTACAACATCTCTTTCGGAGAACAAAAAGGGATTCATGCCAATCGTTTGAAAGGCAATCTTTGTACAATCTGACTGCAGTACCCAATCAGCCTTCGACGATCCGCTATAGGCAATTAAAATCATGATTTGGATTTTTCGGCACCTCTTTTTTATTTTTATGGGCACTCAAAAGATCGCTCCGCTAAGTTTATTGGATTTTAGATGATTAAACTGCCCATTTATTAATAGTTCCATTTACTGAATTTTAGATGAGTAGATTTCATCAATCAAACCAGCCCTCCTGTAAATCATCAATTTCTCTGCGGTCTTTCTTCGTAGGCCGACCACTACCTGGATCCCGTCTCAAAGCAGGAGCTTGATACTTCACCTTATAAGCATGCGTATCCTCCACTGGTGTCAGATCTTCGTAAAGTGTAATGGCTGTCTTTGCATCTACCCGATTTCCCAACAGACCAACAATTTTTATCACCTTTCGATCTGCTCCTTTTTGCACCGTATACACATCGCCCACCTTGGCAATGTGTGAAGGCTTTAGACTTTGGCCCCCCAGTTTTATTCTTCCAGCTTTACAAGCATCAGTCGCTAGGCTACGAGTTTTAAATGCTCTGATCACCCATAAATATTTGTCTATACGTAACTTTTCGGACACCGCTATTTTAGAAATTTAAAAAAATAAGTATACACTAACTGGCACCAACCTTCTGGCTTAATCCAGTCAAAAAAAATAAAAAAAGGCGCGCGCACGATGGACTTATGGTTTCAATTCCTTCAAACACTCGGTAGCTTCTTGCAAATGACTCATCATATCTTTTCTACCTGGACTTATTTCCTTCAGTTTGTAAAAATCAGCAACACAAAATTGAAAAGCATTTATTGCTTTTTTTCGATCATACGATTTTTGATTTTTCTGCCCTTTAAACATCCCGTAATCACGATAAGCAAATGCCCTACCTTGATACAGTTTGCTATCATCTGGATCTATTTCAATTGCTTTTGAAAAATCACGTATCGCTGATAAGAACAATCGTTCGCGATCCCCATTTGATAACTTAGCGGTTTCTGCAGCCATCACATTGCGCGCTTTACCACGATAGTAATATGCAACATTGTTAGACGAGTTTAATAACACGAGTTTGCTAAAAACACCAACTGCTCGCTTATAATCGGACGAATGATAAAACGAATAACCCAGCATATACAAAGCTGACAAATTACCAGAATCCACAACAATTGCTTTCTCTAAATGCACAATCGCCAACTTAAAATCCCCATCCATCAATGCCTTTTGCCCCATTCCTTGATAGCTATCTTGAGCCTGAGCCCAGTTGAAAAAAAAGGCGAAAACAATTAAAATAGATTTTAATTTCATAAAATTTTGCACTTACCCTTGGCTTTTCAGTCAAGCTTTGAACAATCATATTGCCTCACTAATGATTTTTGAGTGGATATGCATACGCTATTGGCCATTACAAAAACGGTATCGATATCTAAGTTATTATCTGCTGTTTCGCAGCTTTGATATTGAGGCATGCGTAATATCAAGTAAATACAATGTAAATTTGCACTGCCTTTTTTACAGTCTTTTTTTTTATTTACCACAATTGGCACGAGCCTTGCAAAGTTAAAAATCAGACGATAATTATCGCAAAAAACCAGTTCACTGTCACAATGACATTTTTCTAAAAAATCACACATGAATAATTACGATACGTTTGATTTTGCCCAAGCGTTACCTTTGATAAACGAAGATACAGAGTTCTTCCCCCTGATGTCTCAAGAAGATGAGGAAGAAATGAATAATGAACAAACTCCAGAAGTACTTCCTATCCTACCCTTACGCAATACGGTGCTTTTTCCAGGAGTCGTTATCCCCATCACGGTTGGTAGAGATAAATCTATCAACTTAATAAAAGAAGCCTACCGAAGCACTCGAATCATTGGCGTTGTATCGCAAAAAGATGTTGCTATTGAAGACCCCAGCTTTGATCAGCTCAATCAGGTTGGAACCGTTGCCCTTATCATAAAAATACTGCAAATGCCTGACGGTAATACCACCATCATCATTCAGGGGAAGCAGCGCTTTAAATTGGATAAAGAGGTACAAAGTGATCCTTATATCAAAGCCAGCATACAAAAATTTGAAGAAGTTCGGCCTAAAGAGGATAAGGAGTTCAAGGCAATCATGGCTGCCATTAAAGATATGGCGATACAGATTATTCAACTTTCGCCCAATATCCCGAGTGAAGCCGCTACAGCCATCAAAAATATTGAGAGTCCTTCCTTTCTGATCAATTTTATTTCATCCAACATGAATGCAGACGTTTCGTCGAAGCAAAAAATGTTGGAAGTAGCTAATCTACGAGATCGTGCTAAACTGGTGATGGAACACCTGACCGTAGAGCTGCAAATGCAAGAACTCAAAAATCAAATCCAATCCAAGGTTCGCATCGATTTAGATAAGCAACAACGTGATTACTTCCTCAACCAGCAACTCAAAACTATACAAGAGGAATTAGGCGGTAGTACTCCCGATCTAGAAATTGAAAATTTACGTCAACGTGCTTCCCAAAAACAATGGTCGAAAGAGGTTGCAGAGCATTTTAGAAAAGAACTGGACAAGCTGATACGGATGAATCCAGTGGCAGCTGACTATTCCGTCCAACTCAATTATCTTGAACTGCTTCTGGATTTGCCATGGAATGAACTAACAAAAGATGATTTTAATTTAAAAAAAGCCCAACGTAGCCTCGATAAGGATCATTACGGACTAGATAAAGTCAAAAAACGCATCATCGAATATCTGTCGGTACTCAAATTAAAACAGGATATGAAATCACCCATATTATGTCTTGTTGGTCCTCCAGGAGTTGGTAAAACATCGCTCGGAAAATCGATAGCCACTGCATTGGGTAGAAAATATGTACGCATGGCTTTAGGTGGTATCCGCGACGAAGCCGAAATTCGCGGACATCGGAAAACATATATCGGGGCCATGCCTGGTCGCATCATTCAATCTATCAAAAAGGCTGGAGCATCAAATCCTGTTTTTATTTTAGATGAAATCGATAAAGTTGGGAATGATTTTAGAGGTGATCCATCCTCTGCCCTACTCGAGGTATTAGATCCTGAGCAAAATCATGCTTTTTATGATCATTATGTAGAAATGGACTATGATCTATCCCACGTCATGTTTATCGCAACAGCCAACTCATTGAGTACGGTCCACCCTGCTTTACTTGATCGCATGGAAATAATCGAAGTAAATGGCTATACGATTGAAGAGAAAGTTGAAATTGCTAAACAACACTTATTACCCAAGCAACGTGAACAACACGGCTTAAAACCCAAAGAAATCCTACTTAAAAATCCAATCATTGAAAAAGTGATCGAAGATTACACGCGCGAATCGGGAGTGAGAGGCTTGGAGAAAAAAATTGGATCACTCGTACGAGGTATTGCCACTAAAATAGCGATGGAAGAACCCTACACCGCAACACTTGATAAAGCAGATGTAGAAAAAACACTAGGCCTTCCATTGTTTGATAAAGATTTATACGAAGGAAATGAAGTAGCGGGAGTGGTCACAGGCCTCGCTTGGACCTCAGTAGGTGGCGACATTTTATTCATTGAAACCAGTTTAAGCCCTGGTAAAGGAAAATTAACCATCACTGGAAATTTGGGTGATGTGATGAAAGAATCGGCCAGCATTGCCATGGCCTATTTACGCGCGCATGCATCCGATTTCGATATCAATTATCGACTATTTGACCAATGGGATGTTCACCTACACGTTCCTGCTGGAGCGATTCCAAAAGATGGCCCATCAGCGGGCGTCACCATGCTTACCGCACTCATATCTGCCTTCACACAACGTAAAGTAAAACCACACTTGGCCATGACAGGCGAGATTACCTTACGAGGCAAAGTGCTTCCTGTGGGCGGAATCCAAGAAAAAATATTAGCCGCAAAACGTGCCAATATTAAAGAGATCATCCTCTCTAAATCCAACCAAAAGGACATCCTCGAGATTAAAGAAACCTATATCAAAGACCTTAAATTTCATTACGTAACAGAAATGAAAGAAGTGATTGATTTCGCTTTAATCAAACAAAAGGTAAAGAATCAATTAGACTTAAAAGTAAAAGAATCTATATTGACGAAATCTGAATCAGAAAGCTAAAACATAGATGCATGAAACAGATGCACACTTTTAATGGCACTCAACAAAACGATTCGCTAAAATTTGAAATGTGCATATCCCTAGAGGGCAAACTATCCACCATGATTGAGGGCATAAAATTTTCTGCCCTCAATCATACGAACAAAAACCAAGCCCATTTAATCCAACCCCAATGAAAGCAAAATTCGCATTGGTTTTACTTTTAGTCAGTTCAGCGACTTTTGCAGGATTTTCTCAAACGAAATCCTACAAAAATGAACTCGGATTTCGAAGTGACAATGATGCTTACCTCGCAATGGGCCTAGACAGATATTATACCAATGGATTGTTTATCACTTTTCGTAGCGCACTCAATCAACAATATCTTTCGCCCAGACTAAATAAACGCATATGGGAAGCCGAAGTTGGTCAAAAAATATTCACTCCCCGATCAGCATTCATCACAGATCCATCCTATATCGATCGGCCCTTCGCAGGTTATTTGTACGCAGGTGGTAGCTTAATCTGGCTCTACAATTCAGGAAACACACTTAAAACCACCCTCCAAATAGGCACCATTGGTCCAGCCTCTTTAGCAAAGGAAGCGCAAACATTCCTTCACGAAAATTTCGGATTTTATACCCCTCAAGGATGGCAGTATCAAATCAATAATGAGCTTGCAGTTAATACCAGCATGGAATACAATTATTTTTTATTTCGATCTCCACGTAAATCAGCTGACTTTACAATGGCGTCCTATGTCAATATTGGAAATACATTTACAGGCATGGGCATGGGCTTATTATTTCGTACCGGAACAATAAATCAATTATTTAACTCCGCAAGCACCAATAGCCGAATCACAAATCAGCCCAAAACCGATGATTTATCAAACAATAAAGAGTTCTTCTTTTATGCCAAGCCTATGATACACTATCGTGCTTACGATGCCACTGTAGAAGGTGGATTATTGTCCAGCGATAAAGGACCATCTATTTTTGACATCAAACCACTCGTTTTTAGTCAAGAGCTCGGAGTTACTTATGCAAAAAAACGATGGACGGCGACCTTTTCAGTGATTTTTAAATCGAAAGAAATCGAAAGTGTTGCAAAACCAGATAAATATGGATCTGGGGCTATATATTATCGTTTCAAAAATTGAATCAAGCACAAAAATTCAGTATCGAACCTCCTAGCTCACCCAAAAACTAAAATTTAAAATACACCCAATGAACGATAACATCGTAATAGCTATCGACGGCTATTCCTCCTGCGGTAAAAGTACATTAGCCAAAGCTTTAGCCAAAAAACTTCATTTAATTTACGTAGATAGTGGTGCGATGTACCGAGCTGTCACCCTTTACTTCCTCCGTAATAAGATTGATATTACCGACAAAGACCACGTTAAATTTGCACTCCATGACATTCATCTCAACTTTCACTCACGCGATTATCAAACCCATATTACCCTAAACGAAGAAGAGGTTTCTGAAGAAATTCGCCAAATGCCAGTATCCGAAATGGTAAGCGAAATAAGTGCGATAAAAGCGATTCGCACAGAAATGGTCAGACAACAGCAACGTATGGGAATATCCAAAAGCATTGTAATGGACGGCCGTGATATTGGAACCACGGTTTTTCCTTCGGCCGAGGTTAAAATCTTCATGACCGCTGATCCCAAAATTCGTGCCGAACGGCGTTACAAAGAACTAAAACTAAAGGGAGAAAACATTTCCTTAGAGGAGATCTTTGACAATATTGCACATCGAGATTTTTTAGATACTACCCGAAAAGAAAGCCCTCTCGTGCGTGCAAAAGATGCCATCATCCTAGACAATACCATACTCACACAAAAAGAACAACTTGAATTTGCTTTGGAACGAGTAAGCCCATTTATGAAAAGCAAAACACATGATTAAAAATAAAAGCAATAAAAATATTCACTATTAAAAATGTATTTTATACCTTTGCAATCCGATTAATTTTCGGGAAAAGGAGACATATGAATTAATGGCCAAAAAACTAGAAGCTGAAAAGGAGTTAAAAGCTAAACTTCAAAGCGAAGAAACCGTAACGGTTAAACAAAGAGAAAACATTGAATCAGAGGCTGATTCAATATCCATCGAGGAAATTAAATCTAGCTCGATGATTACCCCTTCCGGTGATTTTGACTGGGATGCGGACGACAAAGGTTTTGGGAACTACAGTCAATCGGATCGTGAAAAATTCGAAAAGATGTACTCTGGAACATTTAACTCAATTAACAAGGGAGAGATTATTCCGGGTGTAGTTGTTTTAATCAATAACAAGGATGTTGTTCTAAACATCGGTTTTAAATCCGACGGTCTAGTATCAATATCCGAATTTCGTGACACCCCTAATCTTCAGATAGGTGACACGGTTGATGTCTTTGTAGAATCTCAAGAAGATGCGAATGGACAATTAATTCTATCCCGTAAACGTGCAAAAACACAAAGATCATGGGAAACGATCAATGCAGCACTCGACAATGACACCATCATCACTGGTTACGTAAAAAGCCGTACCAAAGGTGGTCTTATCGTTGACATTATGGGTGTTGAAGCCTTCCTTCCTGGCTCTCAGATAGACATTAAGCCAATTCGTGACTATGATGTGTATGTGGGTAAAACCATGGAATTCAAGGTTGTTAAAATCAATCATGAATTTAAAAACGTAGTCGTATCACACAGAGTGCTGATCGAAGACGATTTAGAAACTCAGAAAACAGAAATCGTTGCTAAATTAGAAAAAGGGCAAGTACTTGAGGGATCTGTTAAAAACATTACTGACTTCGGTATTTTCATAGATTTAGGTGGAGTAGATGGCTTATTGCACATTACTGATATTTCATGGGGACGAATAGATCATCCACGTGAGGTGTTAAGCCTTGATCAAAAAATCAATGTGGTAGTTTTAGATTTTGATGATGAGAAAAAACGTATCGCATTAGGTTTGAAACAATTAACCCCACATCCTTGGGAAACGTTAGATACCACGATAAAAGTTGGTTCAAAAGTAAAAGGAAAAATTGTTACGGTAGCTGATTATGGTGCATTCCTAGAAATATCATCTGGTGTTGAAGGATTGATCCACGTTTCGGAAATGTCATGGTCACAAAACTTACGCAATCCTCAGGAGTTTATGAAAATAGGCGACGAGATTGAAGCACAGGTGTTAACCATCGATAGAACTGATCGTAAAATGAGCCTAGGTATCAAACAAATGACTCCAGATCCATGGAAAAACATTGCTGAAAGATATCCTATCGGAAGCCGTCACAAGGCAATCGTTAAAAACATGACCAACTTCGGTGTATTTGTTGAAATCGAAGAAGGCATTGATGGACTAATCCATATTTCAGATTTGTCTTGGTCTAAGAAAGTAAACCACCCTAATGAATTCACAAAAATTGGTGAAACGTTAGACGTAGTTGTATTGGAACTTGATGAAGCAAATCGCAAATTAAGCTTAGGTCACAAACAATTAGAAGAAAATCCTTGGGATACTTTCGAAACGATATTCACCTTGGATTCTATCCACGATGGTACCTTGCTAAAAGTGACTGATAAAGGTGCTATCGTTGCTTTACCATATGGTGTTGAAGGTTTCGTACCGACCAAGCACATGGTTAAAGAAGATGGAAAATCACTAAAAGCTGAAGAAGCGAGCTCATTCAAAATCATCGAGTTTAACAAAGATTCAAAACGAATTGTTGTTTCTCATGCTCGTATTTGGGAAGAAGCTAAAATGGAAGAACGCAAAGAGGAATATAACCAGAAAAAAACAGAAGCAAAGGCTACAGCCAATGCCGTTAAAAAGGTAAAAGAATCTGTTGAAAAATCCACTTTAGGAGATCTTAGTGTACTAGCCCAATTAAAAGAAAAAATGGAAGGTGCTGAGGATAAAGCAAAAAATTCTAAAAAGGAAGAATCAAAAGCTGAGTAATTCTTAAATTCAAATAATACAAAAAAAGCCTCGAAATCTATTTCGGGGCTTTTTTTTGTGACTTACATTTTCGCTACTCGAAATCTTCAGACTTGGGGTAATTTTTCTACTTTTGCTCAAAATAAAACTTTTGGTGCAAAAACTAATCTTACTCGACGGTCAGAAATTTCAGATCACCATCACTCGTCTTTGTTATCAGTTGATTGAGAATCATGGTGATTTTACCAACTCTGTTATCATTGGCATACAACCCAGAGGTGTTTTCTTAGCCAAACGTATCCAGGGAGAATTAGGTCAAATATTACCGCAGGTCGATATCCAACATGGGAATTTAGATATCACATTCTTCAGGGATGATTTTCGCAGAAAAGAAGGAATTCATCTACCCAATAGCACAGAAATCAACTTCATCATTGAAGGTAAAAAAGTAATACTTGTAGATGATGTACTTTGGACAGGTAGAACCATTCGAGCTGCCTTAGATGCCATCCTTGTTTTTGGAAGACCCCAAAGGGTGGAACTACTTACCTTGGTTGATCGGCGCTATTCACGACACCTTCCGATAAAAGCCGACTACATAGGTATCCAAGTGGATACGATCCATTCACAAAAAGTAATCGTTCATTGGCAAGAAACTGACTTCGAAGACCAGGTAATTCTTCTATCTGAGGATTCTGATTCCAAGATAACACCCACTCATTTTCCAAACAAAACACCCCAAAATCTGACGGATTAACAACATGGTAGACCAGGCACAGCAACTTAGTACCAAACATCTTTTAGGAATTAAATATCTCACAAAGGAAGATATCGAACTCATTTTAAGAACTGCTGGCACATTCAAAGAAGTTCTTAACCGTCCGATCAAGAAAATTCCATCTTTGCGAGATCTCACCATTGCCAACCTGTTTTTTGAAAATTCGACCCGCACCAAGCTATCTTTTGAATTAGCAGAAAAACGTTTATCGGCCGACATCATCAACTTTTCATCCTCCGCTTCTTCTGTCAGCAAAGGCGAAACGCTGATTGATACCGTAAACAATATTTTAGCAATGCGGGTAGATATGGTTGTCATGCGTCATCCATACGCTGGTGCGGGTGTCTTTTTGAGTAAACACACCAAAGCACAAATCATCAATGCAGGTGATGGAGCTCATGAACATCCGACACAAGCTTTGCTGGACGCGTTCTCTATCCATCAAAAATATGGCGAAGTGCGCGGTAGAAAAGTAGCCATCATTGGTGATATTTTACATTCACGAGTGGCTCTTTCAAATATTTTATGCCTTCAAAAACTAGGAGCCGAAGTAATGGTATGTGGCCCGACAACACTCATCCCCAAATACATCGCTAGCCTTGGCGTGAAAATAGAACATCATTTACAAACCGCTTTAAACTGGTGTGATGTTGCCAACATGCTCCGAATTCAACTCGAACGCCAAGAGATCAACTATTTTCCTTCCCTGCGTGAGTATACGATGATGTACGGCCTCAACAAACACATACTAGATTCTTTAGACAAAGAAATTACCGTAATGCACCCTGGTCCAATAAACAGGGGAGTCGAAATAACAAGCGACGTGGCAGATAGTAAACAATCTATTATCCTCGACCAAGTAGAAAATGGGGTTGCTATCCGTATGGCTGTGTTATATTTGCTTGCCAACCAACAACACTAATATGTTCGTGAGTATTTAGTAGGTAGTACCCAGCACTTAGATGACACGCTACAACTTTACATGGTGAACTAGGTACTAACGCAATTTGGCACCTAGTACTAAAATACTTATCACTGTTTTATTATAAATTAGTACAATTTTTTTGACGCTTATGCTTACACGCAACAAACTCATTATCACATATTTATTTTTGACTTACACAGCAGGTTCTGCTCTAGCACAACAAACTGTATGGTTTGATACGAATCAACATTACAAAATGGGACTCGAGCTGCTAGACAAACAAAAATATGTAGCTGCAGCCGAACAGTTTTCTTATGTAGAAAGGCCCCATCATAACACCGTATCCATACCTATAAATAACCGACATATTCATTTATTGCAAGAAAATGCCCAATACTATCTAGCAGTATGTGCATTAAAACTTGACAACCAAAATGCGGAAAGCTTATTCCTTCAATTTATTAAAGAGCATCCCTACAATATCAATACACCGATGGCTTATTATCAAATCGGGTCCTCCTATTTTGACAAAAAAAACTATCCGAAAGCAATCCTATGGTTCAATAAAACCAAACCAAGGACGTTACCCGATAAAGAAAATATAACTTATCGTTTCAAACTCGCTTATTCCTATTTTGAAACGCAAGATTATACACATGCAAAACCCCTGTTTGCAAAGCTTAAATACGAGGCCAACAACTACAATAAACAATCTATTTATTACTACGGCTTCATTAGTTATTTACATACCGACTATCGAGTTGCATGGAGCGAATTTGGACGATTAAAAAATACCGATACCTATCGGGATATCTACCCGTATTATATTTCTGCTCTTAGCTTACTAGATAAGCAATATGATGATGCCATCAGTCATGCAACGCCCGTATTAGAAAAAAACAACCCACAGTTTGAAGCCGAGCTATCCCGAATCGTCGGAGCGGCATATTTTGCAAAATCTGATTACAGAAATGCAATCGGCTATTACCAACGATTCCAAAATAAAGATCAAGGAGCAACTCAAAGTAGTCAAGACAGCTACCAAATGGGGTATACGTATTACAGATTAAATCAATACTCAAGAGCCATTAATGAGCTCGAAAAGCTGGAAGTAGTGGATTCCTATTTTCAACATGGGATGATTGCGCTGGGCGAATCCTTTTTAAAGACAGGAAATAAACAGGCCGCTCGAAATGCTTTTTTTAAAGCTTCCAAAGTAAATTTCGACACCGATCTAGAACAAGAAGGATTATTTAACTACGCAAAACTATCGTACGAGTTAGAATTCCATCAAGTGGCCTTGGATGCTGCACAGGAGTATATCAAAACCTATCCAAATTCAAAACGCACCGATGAGGTGAAAACCCTGTTAGGTGAGATATTACTCACCACCAAAAACTACAAAGAGGCGATTGATATTTTAGAGAGTATTCCCAACAAGAATGAAAATGCGAAAGAAGCGTATCAAAAAGTGACCTATTACAGAGGTTTAGAGTTTTACAATGAACGTGCTTTCCCCAATGCCATATCCATATTTTTACGATCTAACAACTATGTCGTTGATCATGAAATCGAGGCACTTGCCACATATTGGATGGCAGAGGCCATGTATGAGGTCCGAAAATTTGGCGAATCAGTCGAAAAATTCGAATATTTTCTGACACTATCCGCTGCCAAAAGTACAGATGTGTACAACTATGCCAACTATGCTTTAGCGTACGCCGCATTTGGAAATGATAATTATAAAAAAGCATCCACCTATCTCCTCAACTTTTTACGTGGCAATGAAAAGGATGCAAACACGATCAATGATGCTACGCTGCGTCTGGCAGACTCCTATTTTGCTTTGAAAGATTACGAAAATGCATTGAGGTATTACAATAAGATCATCACAAACAATGCAACAAGTGTGGATTATGCGCTATTTCAACGAGGAATGATCGAAGGTCTACAAAACAAAAATGATCTTAAAATAAGTACACATCAATCGCTATTACAACGATTCCCAAATTCCAATTATGCAGATGATGCGGGTTTTGAAATTGCTTACACCTATTTCATAAAAGGTGATTTAGAACAGTCCAAAGACAAGCTTCATGCATTTATTAATCAATATCCGAGAAGTAGCTATGTCCCCCGTGCTTTGGTTACTGTTGGATTGGTACAGTATGACCAAAATCAAGATGCGGATGCCTTAGAAACTTTCAAACGCGTGGTGAAAGAATATTCGACCACCGATGAAGCCAAACAAGCACTTGAATCAATCAAAAATATTTACTTGGATCGATCTGATGCGAATGGATTTTTAGCGTACGCCAACTCGACCAATATTGGCAACCTCAGCACCGCCGAACAGGATCATATTACTTTCCAAGCAGCAAATAATCGTTTTGTAAAAGGTGATTACCAGGGGACCTTCGAAGCCATCAATGCATACTTTGACAAATTCCCCAAACCCATTCAAGAAAAACATGCTCGGTTTATTCGAGCCGAAAGCTTAGTCAAGTTAAACCGTCCTGATGAAGCAATACCTGATTATGAGTTCATCTTAAACGACTGGACCAGCGAGTTTACCGAACGCGCACTAATCAATATCTCTAAAATATATTTGACGCAAAAAAGGTACAACGAAGCAATCATTTATTTAAAAAAACTAGAGCTCACCACCGAGTATAAAGCCAATTATGGCTTTGCGATCAACTATCTAATGGAGGCATACTCCAATATACAAATGCCCGACGAGGTACTGAAGTATGTGAGTATGGTTAGAGATTCCGAAAAATCCTCAGAAGAAGAAAAATGCAGAGCCAGTTTATTTGCAGGTAAAGCCCATTTACTCAAAGCAGATACGACAACAGCTGTCAAAGAATTTACCTATGTAACCAACAAAACACAAACACTGACAGCGGCAGAGGCCAAGTACAACATAGCCCACTTACAGTATCTAAAAAAAGAATATAAAACCTCCCAAAAAACAGCATTCGAATTGATCAACAAAATGCCCTCATACGACTACTGGGTAGCTAAAAGCTTCATCTTATTGGCTGATAATTACGTGGCGATGAAAGACGACTTTCAAGCAAAAAGCACGCTTCAAAGTATACTCGACAACTATAATGGCAAAAGTGATGATATCATCACCACAGCCAAAGAAAAGTTTAATAAACTGAAAAAATAAATAAACGAATGACACCATCCATCTTAAAATATAATCTGACAATAGGCTTATTGGTATCGACCAGCATTTTGTTTGCTCAGGTTAAAAAGAGCCCCCAACCATCCGTTGAAAAAAGCAAAAAAAAAGAACAAACAAAGGGAGAAATTAGTGAGGAGGTTGAGGTTGTGAGGCCCTACAAACCCATTTTAGCAGATGCTGTAAAAATCCGTATAAATCCAGATCTAACCAATAATCCGACATTTAAACCCGTACTGCTTTATTCCATTCTGGATAAAAAACTAGCGCTCGACTCAAACATTGCCAAGCTACATGCACAAAAATTGACCGACGAAAAAGTAGTAGATCCCAATAACAACTATTTAAAACTTGCTGGCGGGAATCTCAACACCAGCCTTGGCGAGCTGTATATCAACAATGGAAAAGATGAAGCACTCCAAGTTGGCTTATCTATCAAGCATCTCGCACAACAAGGGAACATCGACAAACAACAATTTTCACGTCAAGAGCTGTCTGCATTTGGTCGTAGTATTGGTGCTCGGACCGCCCTATCCGGACAATTCAATTATGATAGAAGGCAAAGCTATTTTTATGGTTTCGATCCGACACTAGCCACTGCTGGCACCAATCCTGCTCAACAGCGATTCAATATCATCAAAGCCAAGGGAGAATTATTCAACCATTATGCTGAGGGCAATCGATTTAGCTACAAAATAAATGGGAATGGATATTTGTTTAATGACCTTTTTGACGCAAAAGAAAATAACATCGCCTTTGCTACATCGCTCCATCAGGTGATCTACAAATTTACTTTTGGTGTAGATGCTTCAATCGATTTAACAAATTCCAAAGACCTGCTTTATTCGATTGACAATAATATTTTTAAGTCAAACCCACATGTACAATTTCAAGCAAGCAATTTTATTCTAAACATTGGCTTAAATATCGTGCAAGAGTATGGCAGTCAAAATCGCATGAATATATTGCCCGCCGTATCTGTTATTTTGCCTCTTTCATCTGCTTACGCAAGCTTATTTGCCGGCGCACATGGAGATGTCATCAAAACCAATTTGAAGAATCTCTCGTCCGAGAATCCTCATTTAAATCAGAATATTGCGATCACAAATACCCTAGAAAAGCTCAATATCTACGGCGGCATTAAAGGCAATGTAGGACATACCTTTGGATTCAAAGCAACAGCCTCGTACAAAGAGGTAGAAAACATGCCCCTTTTTCAAAATAATTCGTCCCAAATAAATCGTTTTGACGTCATGTACGATCCAGGTAAAAGCACCATCTTGGGATTAGCGGGGGAATTTGAGATCAAAGCATCCGACGTATTTAGCCTTACGGGGAGAGCACAAGCCGATAACTATAAAATGGCGACAGAAAAAGAAGCTTGGCTAAAACCTACTTTATGCCTCGGATCAACAGTTAAAGCAAAAATAAGCCGAAAACTATCTTTGGATGCTGAAGTTGTTTTAAATGGCGAAACCAATGCAAAAGTGATTGATCCAACTAACTCGAAAGAAAAAAGTGTCAAAATAAGTAGTTATACTGATATCAGTGCTGGTGCAGCATATCAAATTATTAAAAATGCAACATTATATGTTCGAGCAAATAACTTATTAGGTTCATCCTATGAGCAGTATTTATATTATCCTAAACTTGGTTTAGGTATTTTTGGCGGATTTAACTTCTCATTCTAGATTTGATTTTTTTGGATGAATGGATTGTTGGATGCAATAGCGATTAGCATGCAAGGGAAAAAGCAATCCAATTATCCTAACATCCCGTAAATCCAAATCAAAAATTTAACTTTGCTCACATGGATATTGCTCTTTATATAGCCGAGCTATTGCATCAATATAATGAGATAAACATTGTAGGTCTTGGTACATTTTTCAAAAAACGAGTTAGTGGTTTTTATGACGACAGAAACCATGTATTCATTCCTCCGACGCATTATTTGGCTTTTAAACTGGATCATCACGAAAGTTTGATACTGGCGGACTACTGCTGCACCCAAAGAAATATTTCCCAAACAACTGCCATTTATTTTATCGAAAAATTTGTCAACTCTATTTGGAAACAGCTGAACACATCCGGATATGCTGACCTGAAGGCTCTAGGTATCTTAAAAAAAACAGACACGGGCTACACCCTCGAAGCAAAAGAAAAGACAGGCTATAAGCATACTTTTTACGGATTAAAACCAGTTTCTGAAACACAAATAAGCCATTACTCACAAATAATAGATGAACTGGCTCCTCCTACTCATAATGTCTTTGCACCCAGTGAGGCACACGTGGACGAATACAAACAACAAGAAGACCTAACAAGAGAAATAACTCAACAAGAAGTTATCATACCACACCACACCATCATACCGACCGAAAAAGAAGAGCGTATTAACCAATACAAACAACAGCAAAACATCACAAAAGAAATACCCGAACGAGAAGGTATCAGCCCACTCCCATTTATCATATCAACCGAACCAGAGGAACGTATTCACCAATACAAACAACAGAAAGACGTCTCAAAAGAAATACCCGAACGAGAAAGTATCCACCCACTCCCATTTATCATATCAACCGAACCAGAGGAACGTATTCACCAATACAAACAACAGAAAGACGTCTCAAAAGAAATATCCGAACGAGAAAGTATCATACCTCAAGCATTTATCGTACCACCCGAAAAAACTGAATCCCCATCACTCATTATTGAAGCAAAAGATGCTTCAAACGAAGAAAAAAGGAAACCATTAGCCGAAGCCATTCTAGCATTTATATCGCTGATTCTACTGGCTACTATTGGCGTTTATTATTTTTACCCAGATGTTTATAGTCATTTTTCCAAACTATTCCCTATCGAGCAACCAATAGTAGCTTCTACATCTAAGCAGGTAGAACCTCTAGCAGACTCGACAATAAAGATCAATCCGATTGATACTTTACAAAAAAGAGAAACAGAATCTATTAACCAACATGATACTACCAAAACAAATAACATAAACACGCAAGCCTTCACTAACGATCAAACACGTTATGAAATTATCGTTGCTACATTCGGGAAACAATCGGAAGCGGAAGATTATGTCATCCGATTAAAACAAAAGGGAGTTATCGTTAAAATTTCGGATCATACACCCGGTTCACGCACTCGAGTAAGCTATGCCTCATTTACCAATAAACAGATTGCTGAAACTACATTAATACAGATACGAAAAGACATAAGTCCAGATGCTTGGATGGCCATAATTAACCCTAAAAAACCTTAAATCAGCATGATTTTACTTCAAACCGATACAACTACACCCATGATTGGACCAGTTGCAAGAGACACGACAACTGCCATCGCTCAAACCCTTCAGCAAACACATGAATTACGATTTCTAGACTTGCTTCAAAAAGGTGGTTGGGTGATGGTACCCCTCCTTATTTTGGCATTTTTGGGCTTAATTATTTTTATTGAACGCTATCTAACGATTCGAAAAGCAGCGCAGAATGAATCAAATCTGATGAAGCAGGTGAAACAAAACATCATTTCAGGCAAACTTGATTCGGCCATTGCCATTTGTAAAAACAGTAATACCCCCCTAGGGCGAATGCTACAAAAAGGGCTGTTGCGCATAGGAAGACCCATTAAAGACATTGAAGGAGCGATAGAAAATATCGGTAAATTGGAAGTGTCCAAACTCGAAAAAAACATCAGCATACTGGGTATCATTGCTGGTATTGCCCCCATGCTTGGTTTCGTTGGAACTATAGCAGGTGTAATCAAAATATTTTATGGTATATCTACCAGTAATAATATCAGCATGGGAGTGATTGCTGGTGGGTTGTATGAAAAAATGATTACATCAGCAACAGGCCTAATTGTTGGTATCGTCGCCTACATATGCTACCACATACTGAATATAATGGTTGATCGAGTAATTCTAAAAATGGAAACAGATGCCATCGAATTTATTGACTTACTAGAAGAACCTGGACAATGAATCTAAGGAGAAGAAAAAGACCCAGTGCAGAGGTACATACTTCTGCCATGAATGACATCATGTTTTTCCTGTTTCTATTTTTCCTGATTGCATCCACAATCACAAACCCGAACGTAGTCAAACTTTTGTTACCACGATCAGATTCTGGCCAGTCAATTTCCAAAAAGACTATCACTGTTTCAATAACTAAAAACCTAGAATACTTTGTCGAAAAAAAGCCAATCTTGGTTGGCGAACTTGAAAACAACATCAAGTCTTACCAAATAAATACACAAGAACTAACAATTGTGCTCTATGTAGATCGAACAGTCGCGATAGAAAATGTGGTTAAGGTGATGGATGTGGCAAATAGGCTGAAAATAAAACTAGTTCTAGCCACCGAACCCAAAACAATTCAGTAAAAGTATTATCCATGTATATGCGATATCAAGAGGAAGAAAATAATTACCCAAAAGCTATTTTGCTTTCATCATTGATTGTACTACTTTTTCTTCTTACTAGTTATTTTATTGTGATCCATGAACCTTTCAAACAAGAGGATATTGGCTTTGGAGGTATTATCGTCAATTATGGCACTTCAGAAGAAGGCATGGGTGCTGACAATATGAGTGTAGAAGAACCTTCTGTCAATCCCGATGCAAACCATGCCCTACCAGATAAAGTAACTAAAAACACCAATCCTATAAAAAATCCATCAGCCGAAACAAGCGACAAAGACATCGTAACCCAGGATAATGAGGAAGCTCCTAGCGTCATCAAAAAAAACAGTGAAACCACCCATGCTGTTTCTACAAATAAAACTCCAAAAGAAAACAAACCCATTCTAAATCCCAATGCACTATACAAAGGCGCAAAAAATGATGGGCAAACAAGAGGTGATGGAACAGGAAAAATACCTGGAAATCAGGGCAGTAAAAATGGCGATCCACTCGCTACAAATTATGGCGAGGGCGGCTCTGGTGCTGGTAATGTAAGTTTATCATTAGTTAATCGCCGATTTATTAACACACCCAAAATTGATGACCAAGGACAAAGTGCCGGAAAAATTGTTGTTGAAATCCGTGTAGATAAAACAGGTGAAGTCGTTTTTGCTCGTGCAGGAGCTAAAGGGACAACATTGTCGGATTTAAAACTTTGGCACAAATGCGAATCAGCCGTTTTAGGCGCAAAATTAAATCAATTAGACTCTGCACCAGAAGTCCAATTAGGGACGGTGGTATTCAATTTTAAGGTAAAATAGTTGAAAAAAAAACTGCCAAATAAATAAAATAACACCTGCCCGATAAACGTTATAGTTTTTGTAAAATGAAAAATGAAGTCCAACTATGTATGAATTACAGCGAAACAATCGAATACCTGTACTCCAAACTGCCCATGTTTACTCGCATGGGCAGTAAAGCCTATAAAGCTGACTTAAGTAACACGATTGCATTTTGTAAAAAAATCCAAAATCCACAACATCAATTCAGAAGTATACATGTTGGTGGCACCAATGGTAAAGGTTCCACATCACACATGCTTGCCACCATATTACAAACCGCAGGCTATAAAACAGGACTCTATACCTCCCCTCACCTACGCGATTTCCGGGAACGTATTCGAATCAATGGAGAAATGATTGCCGAAGAAATCGTGATTGATTTTGTCAAGCAACATCAATTGGATATCGAAACTATCAAACCCTCATTTTTCGAAACAACCGTAGCCATGGCATTCAAGCATTTTGCTGCAGAACAAGTAGATATTGCCATAATTGAAGTTGGTTTAGGCGGTCGATTAGATTCCACAAATATTATTGATCCACTACTTTCTATTATTACCAACATTAGTTTTGATCATATCGATATTCTAGGCAATACCTTAACCCAAATTGCCTCTGAAAAAGCAGGCATCATCAAATCAAAAACACCTGTTATTATTGGCGAAAAACAAAATGAAATAGCGGATGTGTTCATTCAAAAGACCAAACAAACGAATTCAAAAATCAAGTTTGCCGATCAAGAATATCAAACACGTCAATCAAAAGAATTCAATTCTGAATATCTAAACATTGAATACAGTCACCACTTACATCCAACTATCGCAAACACGCTTCAGCTAGACCTTACGGGATCTTATCAACTCAAAAATGTAGCCACTGTTTTAACAGCAGTTGATGAACTTCGCTACCAAGGTTTTAAAATTACGGATGAATGCATGCACGCTGCACTAAAACAAGTTACCAAGCTCACAGGACTGATGGGACGCTGGCAAACCTTAAGTACCAATCCACTCATAATTTGTGACACAGGACATAATGAGGATGGGATTTCAGAAGTTATAAAAAACATCAAATCTACCCCACATCATCAACTTCACATGGTTATTGGAATGGTTAAGGACAAGGATATTAACACTGTTTTAAAGCTTCTACCACGTGATGGACAATACTATTTTTGTCAACCCAATTTGCCTAGAGCAAAACCCGCAAAGGAACTTGCATTAGAGGCCAAATCATCAGGTCTTCATGGGGAATTTTTTGGTACCGTAAACGATGCCCTACAAGCTGCAAAAAATCGGGCCAAAGCTCAGGATTTAATTTTTGTGGGAGGTAGTACTTTCGTCGTTTCGGAGGTAGTTTGAAAACCTCACGCCCATTTCGAGGAGCTCAATGGTCAAACAAACTTAAACCTTTGGCTCCTGCTGACTTAAACAATGAAAACTGCCTAAACCCCAAATAATATCGGTTGAATCAATGCCTACCACTTCTCTACTAGGAAAGCTTTGGGAAATAATATCCAGTGCGATATCGTCTTTGGAACATCGATAGGTTGGAACAATCACATGCTTGTTGCTAATATAGAAATTGGCATACGAAGCCGGTAAACGTACATCCTCATAAACAACGGCATCAGGCATTGGCAGCTCGATCACATTTAATTGTTTACCACTCAGCAGACGCATTTTGCTCAACGATTTTAAATTTTGTTGTAGAAAATGATAATTTTCATCATTCACCTTGGTTTCAACCACACTGAGCACCGTATCCTCATTAATAAAACGAATGGTATCATCAATATGCCCATCCGTATCATCGCCCACAATTCCTTCATCAACCCACAAAACCTGATCGATACCATAATATTCGGCAAGATAATTTTCGATCTGCTGTTGATTCAAGTATGGGTTTCTATTTTCATTTAACAAACAACAAGTAGAAGTTAGCACAGTGCCCGCACCATTGAATTCTACAGAGCCCCCCTCCATCACAATACCAGGATGAAAAACAGGAAGACTCAAGCTGATTCCA
Source organism: uncultured bacterium (assembly GCA_903859135.1). GTDB lineage: Bacteria > Bacteroidota > Bacteroidia > Sphingobacteriales > Sphingobacteriaceae > Daejeonella. The sequence goes on from CAIOLR010000309.1 coordinate 20,872, forward strand.
ATCAGGGTTGGAATCACATCATCGAAGTCAAAGGGAGGATACTTCCCACCCCATGCATTATAGCCCCAATCAACAATTACCTTTTTATATTTTCCATTCGCATTCACCAGAAATGCGGGACCATGATCCCTACACCAGGCATCATTCGTGGGGTGTAAGAAAAATTCTACTTGGTTCAGATTTACCCCAGCCCTCTCGAGGTGCTGTAGTGCCGACACCTTCACTTGCTCATTACTGACATTGATTCGAACTTGCTCGCTTTGTGCTAATACTTTCACAAATTGACTATATGCGGGATATATAGCAGCAATTTTTCCTGGCCAACTTTCTTCTTTATGTGGCCAACTCAACCAAGTTGCTTCATGCAGCGCAAATTCTGCTGGAAAATGGTACCCTAATTGTTTGGGAGTCTTGTTTATAAGTTCAGGGAATTCAATTTTTTTGAAAATCATGTAGGGCGAAATCGAACTATTATTTATTTCTTGGACTTTATTCAAGAAGTGATATTTAAGTCCCGTAAAATTATGGATAATAGCTCAATGTTAAGAGTTATGCAATGACTTTCTTAATTTTTTCAATATGCTCTGCAATTTTCCTCTCCACCTCTGGTCTTTTTTCTGGTACATGTCCAAACATTTCATGAGAAACAATAGAACCTTCAAAATCCATTTTACAATAATAGGCAGTCTGAGCCAAGGGCCTCAACAACTCCTCCACGGTAAAACGATTTTTCCCGCTAGCCTGATAGGCATCCCAAGGACCTAGTGCTGTTACAGAAAGTAATATTTTTTTTCCTTTAAGCTTGTAGTCTTCTGGATTAGTAAAAGAATAAGCAAAACCTAAGGTTAATACAACATCTTGCCACTCCTTAAGTAATGCTGGAGAACTATACCAATACATAGGAAATTAAAAAATAATTCGATCATGTGCCAATAAATCAGCTTGTTCTTTTTCCACATTGATATTAAAATCGGGATATTCTGCATATAAATTCCTGATCTTCAAATTAGGAATATTTTGCAAACCCTCTACAATTCTTTTATTAGAAAAAGACTGATTTAGATTTGGGTGAGCAAGAATGAGTAAGTTTTTCAATTGAGCTGCCATTAGCTTATTTCTTTAGGGTTTTTGAGTGGTAGTTCAGGCCAGTTTATGTGTAATTTGTTTTATTGGCGATAAAACCATACTGATAGCAAATCTATCCTATCATGGTTTAAAAAACAAAAAGCCGTCCCAATATATGTATTTGGATGGCCTTTTGACTCGAAAATCAGACTTTTTATCAATCAAATGAGAAGCCGGTGCTTGAGTTGGCAAGTTCAGCACTACTTTCTGTAGGCTCACACCGCTTTTCAAGTACCTCCTTATTCGCTTTAATGTAATCAACCGATTCTTTTAAACCTTCGGCAAATTTTTCAAAGTCCTCTTTGTATAAAAAAATCTTGTGCTTAATAAAAGCACCATCTTCTAAGCGTTTCTTACTTTCTGTGATAGTAAGATAATAATCATCTGATCGTGTCGCTTTCACATCGAAAAAATAAGTGCGTTTGCCAGCTCTTACCTTTTTTGAAAAAACCTCTTCCCTGTCATTGTTTTCAAAATCTCCCATTGTTTTCTATTTTATTAGCGAGTAAATATAATGGATAAAAATAAAGTTACAAATGAAAAAAGATTATTAACAAAACAATTTACATTAAAAGAATCATTTTGCCTTTTACAAGCTCTTAAAAAGATCACCATCCTTATTGATTCTACAAAATGTATCCCAAAAATGACGATTATATTCTGTCAAATCATATTTTATTAAAAAAACATTTGTTCTAGTCCATCTTATTTGTATATTTGTTGTGCCCTCCCAAAGGGCATGTTTTTCATAGGTAGATGTAGGGTCGAATATTAATTTATTCGGCCCTTTTTTTTAAGTGTATAAATAACACTATTGTAAAGTACTTTCACCAAAGACCGCCATGGAGCACCACTTGCGAACTCTGAATAAACTTAGCGTAGCAGTTTTCTTAAGGAACATCAAAAATAAATAAAACGAAAAATAAACTCATGATACTTCACAGCCATTAAACAAGTAATACAAATGAAGAATAGAAAGATTGCTTTAGCTATCACCGGTGCAAGCGGATCCCTTTACGCACAAATAATACTAGATAAACTTGTTAAACTTCAGGATCAGATTTTGGATGTGGGGGTGATCATGTCGGATAATGCAAAAGATGTTTGGAAACACGAATTGCAAAATGAAAATTACCTGAACTATCATTTTAATTTTTATGGAAAGAATGATTTCATGGCACCTTTTGCATCGGGATCGGCCCAATATGATACCATGATTATTTGCCCGTGTTCGATGGGCACACTCGGACGTATTGCTTCAGGTATATCCAATGACTTAATCACGAGAGCGGCAGATGTGATCCTCAAAGAGCGACGTAAATTAATTCTGATCGCTCGTGATACTCCTTTAAGTTTGATTCATATTAATAATATGAAAACAATTACGGAAGCGGGTGGCATCATCTGTCCAGCCATTCCTTCTTTTTATAGCTTACCTAAAACCATTGAAGAACTCGCAGAAACAGTTGTGAATCGAGTCATTGATTTGGCTGATCTAAGAGATGATTCCTTTCGCTGGGGTAAACAATAACACATAATTAATAGTGTACAACCATCTTCTGTGTCTCTTCCTAAAAAAGGTTTACACCCCCTTTTTTTATCACAATTTTCGAATTAATAGGGAACCCCCAAACACATATTGAACTATATTTGCCCCCATTTTTAATGCTTTTTGATGTGATTCTTCTGTATCACCAGCGTACGTGCCGAAATCCTCCCATCCATTTCCTAAATCACATTCGTAGGTATAATAGCAAACCACTTTGCCTTTATAAATCAGCGCAAAGCCCTGTGGTTGCTTACCATCATGTTCATGTATTTTTGGAAGCCCATTTGGAAATTTAAATTTTTGATTATAAATAAGATGATTAACTGGTAGCTCAATAAAATCGAGTTCCGGAAATACCTTCTTCATTTGCGGACGAATATATTTATCTAGACCATAATTATCATCGATATGCAAAAAGCCTCCCCCGATCAAATAGGTACGTAGATTCTGAGTTTCTAAATCTGTAAAGCTTACATTTCCATGCCCAGTCATGTGAACGAAGGGGTAATTAAATAAATCTTTACTACCCACTTCAACGATGGCTTCTTCGTCGAAAGAAGTCCCGATATTCTTATTACAAAAATTAATCAAGTTAGGTAAGGCCGTACGATTTGCATACCAATCGCCGCCACCATTATACTTCAACTTTGCCATCTTGTAGGTTGGTGGCTTAAAAGCAAATGAAAACAGCACCCCTATCCCAAATAGATATATCAAAACACGTTTCATCGGTTCAAAAAGTTAATCTCAAAACAAGCTCCCAATGCTGCTGTTTCTGTTCGCAATCGTGAATTTCCTAAAGTGATGGGTACAAACCCATAATCGATAGCTAACGTAATTTCATTGGGTGTAAAATCTCCTTCTGGCCCAACCAATATAATACAATCAGCATAAAGTTGTAGATGATCTTTTAACTCTTTTTTGTCATCATGCACACAATGTGCTATAAACTTTTGGGATGTTTGTGCCTGCCGAATGAAGTTTTTAAAATAAATAGCCTCATTTAACTTTGGATGATATGCCTTTAATGATTGTTTTACAGCCGAAGTAACCACCTTAGTGAGCCTATCTATTTTTACCTCTTTACGCTCCGAGCGATCACATATGATGAAACTAATTTCATCAATACCTATCTCGGTCGCTTTTTCAAGAAACCACTCTATCCGTTCAATATTTTTAGTTGGTGCTACCGCAACGTGCAAATAATGATTACGCTTAGCATATTCCAACTGGATGGCAACTATTTTTAAAATGGTTTTTTTAGGATGAGGATCTATGATCTCAGCTTGATAAAAACCTCCTTTTCCATCTACCAAAACAACTCGATCGCCACTTTGTAAACGAAGTACCCTGATGCAGTGCTTACTCTCCTCTTCATTCAGAACATACGTTTCTGATACAATATCGGGGGTATAGAAGAGATGCATTCAAATATTTTTTTTAACAGGACCTTCTTCCTTCGAGACATGAGCTTGTCGAAATGGAGAGGACACGGTGAGACCTTAACGCAAATTAACCGTATCGTCTTGATTAACGAGTAGTTCCAACTTAACAGACTCGATGTTCTGTTCTGTTTTTTTCATAATAGTAAAAATGTACCCATAAAACTCATGCCGCTCGCCAACTTCAGGAATTTTACCAAACAGTTCTCCTAACAAGCCCGCTAAAGTATCGTAGTCACCATCTTCGGGTAAATCATGTGGTAAAAATTCATTCACGTCATAAATACTTGCCGAAGCATTGATAATAAACTCGGAGTCAGATATTTTTTCGACAATTGGTTTTTCCTCATCGTACTCATCTTGAATCTCGCCAACCAGCTCTTCAACAATATCTTCCAAAGTAACCATACCAGCTGTTCCACCAAATTCATCCAACACAATGGCTATCTGGATACGCTTTAATTGGAGTTCACTTAATAGGTCATTTATTTTTTTGGTTTCGGGAATAAAAAAGGGCTTACGAATAATGTCCTTTAATATACAGGGTTTATGTTGCACCATTAATGGCAAAATATCTTTTGCGTGCACGATACCAACAATTTTGTCGATCGTTTCATAGTAAACTGGAACCCGAGAATAGCCTTCCTTGATTAAAATATCTAACAGCTGCTCATGTGGTGTATTTAGTTCAATCCCTGATATTTTGGTACGTGGCACCATGATATTTTTAACAACCCGCTCGTTGAAATCGAACACATTTTTGATCAATTCATGCTCTGTCGTATCCAGAGCTCCACTTTCCTTACCCTGATCTAGTAAATACTGTAATTCCTCTGAGCTGTGATGAGATTCCTTCCCTCCTAGTGTCCGAAAACCAAAAACACCTAATAACATGTTAGCCAAACCATTCAGCAACATGATAAATGGACGAAAAATGAGGTAAAAAAAGTGAAGAGGCAACGCAATTTTCATAGTCGTATTCACTGGATGCATGATAGCGACCGACTTGGGTGCTAGTTCACCAAAAACAATATGCAAAACCGTAATAAATGAAAAAGCTATAATTGGAGCAAGCGTACCAGAAAGTGTTCGTACCATATCCTGACTTGCTCCAAATTCTGCAAAAAGGTGTTTCAATACATCTTCCATAACCTGCTCACCAACCCAACCCAAGCCAAGTGAAGCAAGGGTAATACCCAACTGAGTAGCGGCTAAGTAACCATCTAAATTCAACGTGATATGCTTCGCAATCTTTGCGACCTTACTTCCAGATTTAGCCTTTATCTCAATCTGGGAAGCCCTCACGCGCACAATGGCAAACTCTGCCGCTACGAAAAAGCCATTGAGAAATACAAGAAAAAATGTAACGAATAATTGAAAAACCATTCTTGGTTACTTATTTACAAATGTTTTTTGATACAACTC
>CAIOLR010000310.1 GCA_903859135.1 uncultured bacterium
AACATTATTTTTGGCAATGCATCGAGTAATAACGGCAAACCTTCATAGGCATAAAAGGAACCGATAAAACCGAGCACGGTTTTATTCTTTAGTCCAAGCTTATTGCATAAATTAGAATCACCCGCTTGACCATAGGTAAAATGATCTATATCGACTGCGTTAGGTATTACAGTAATTTTTTTTGTTGGTATTCCACGAGAAGCAATATCATTTCGCAATCCTCCGCAGATTGTCGTGACTGCGCTGGCATTTTTGAACACGTAAGTTTCAAGCATCTTTGACAGTAAATAACGCAGCCCACCCTCAGTCGATGTGCCATGATCAACAGCGGCATCTTCCCAAAAAGCCCTACACTCATACACTAATGGTATATTAAATTTCTTGGCGATTATGAGTGCTGCAAATCCATTTAATGCGGGGGAGTGTGCATGCAATATATCTGGCTCTATTAATGGAATAATTTCATTAAGTCGATTAACCAGTGAACGCATAATTGCCCATTGGCTCAGAAGCGGCAATCTATTGAGTAAATCATTAGATGGTTTTGACCTATAAAAAGTAAAATTATCTATGTCTTCTATTGACGCTATCGCTCCACTATGTTTTGAAGAGGTAACATGAAAAGTTTCCCAGCCCAATTTTCGTTGTTGTTCTAAAATAGCTTTGGTACGAAACGTATAGCCACTGTGCAAAGGAATGGAATGGTCAAGAATATGAAGAATTTTCATATAATTTTTTTAGTTATGGTGGATTGAAGAATTGGTGTTTACTATTGATCTTTGCTAAACATACGCTTGAATGTTTTGCGAAATAAATGTGGAATCATCAAATATAAAGGCATTTTTAACCAGTGTGATCTAACAAATAAAACCCATCTGGCTAGTCCTGTCCATCTATCATTACAGCTTTTATGGTCTGGTAACAAAGCCCTTAAAAATAGACTATCCATCAATCTTATATTTAATTTGTTACATGCTTGGCTTGCAGATAATTGAAGGATTTTATTTGGTATCGGGGTTTTTAAAATCAGGTGGGTATATCTAAGTGCATAATACAGTGGCATGCCTTGTCTCAGCACTTTTGCTCGCTGCAGCAATTTCTCCCAGAAACCTTCTTGCTGAGAAAATTCTTTAAGTAACAAGTCTAGATCAGATAGATCACGGAAACCATACTTAAAATCCCCCTCATGAAATAAATGTATTGCACTATGTAAAACCCTATCTTCGCGAGACAATACCCATAAATCATGCTCTGTATTTTTGACAATATTGGCCATTAATTGCTTGGCATCCGGACAGAATCGTGCAATCTTTGGCAGAATATTATGGTGAACATCAATTGATGTTTGACGCTTTAAGTGTCTTAACGGAGGGATTTCATGCATCCATTTTCGATAATATTTATTATCATATGGATCAAGTGTATTGCAAAACCAACCCTCCTTTAAGAGAGCAATCTCTACTTCATACAATTTTTCCTCAGGTACAAGAATGTCAACATCAGAAAAAATTCGTCCTTTTGCAGCCGTATCGTTTTGAACTACGTAAGCTGATCCTTTCAATAAAACAAGCGGCACATTAATTGATTTCAAAACCCCATTAATAATTACTATTTCACGCTGTAAAGAAATATAAAAACGCTCAAAATAGATTTGTGCTGATCTAATATGCAAAAAAGGTTTTATTGGAATTTGTCCAAAGAGTCGAGCTTCTT
>CAIOLR010000311.1 GCA_903859135.1 uncultured bacterium
AAATATTAAAAAGTTATTAATTTTTATCAACAAATGAAAAAAATATCAATATTGAACGAATTCCCTACAGTGAGGAATATGTTACATTCTACTCATGCATTCCTCGATAATAACAGCAAAATAAAAAAGATAGTAAGCACCAACAAGCCAGAATATTATCAAAATATACAAAACCAGGCGTTACTCGCTTCGCAGGATAAAAAAATAGATGGCCTTCGCGGCAAATTTGAGCACATTTTTGAATTTGCTAGTAGCCCTCACCAAGTACGTTGTTTACACAGTCAAGTGCGTGGCTTGGGCCTTGGCTATTGCCATGAAAAAGCTTTGTTTGTTTTAAAAGAATTAATGTTTCATATACCAATTCACACAACTTTAAAAACCTACGCTACAGTTGTTTTAGCAACAGGATTGTTTCATTCATTTTTAGCAATAACAACTAAGCCTTTAAAAGCAATAAAAAAAATAGATGACCTTGACATGTCTTCCTCCATTATTGTCGATCCTTGGATGGAAGACATCTATCCAACTTGGACTGCTTTGCGATCTTCATGGGGAGACGTCAGAACCCTTAGTGATGAAAAAAAGAGGTATAGAGATGGAATTGAGAAAAGTACGCTAATACAAAAATCTGAATCTTTTGTAGTTTATTTATAAAGCTTATTTACTTTTAAATTCAATAACAATGAAAAAATTTGAAATTAAAATGGTTTTGAATAAGATGTTAGAAGAAAGAAAATCTTTAGTTCGGTATAATAGTATTGGGGAGCTTCAAGGACGAATTCCTGATAATATAGTTCGTAAGATTTCTCCGCTTTCTAATTACCGGAATGTCCAATTCACACCGTTAAATGACATAGAAGAAGCCGAGTATATTTTTATTATTCCAAGTGATAATCCACATCAGATTTTATGTTTGAATGAAAAATATGCTAATTCTTTAAGTACTAATTATGGGCATACCTCTCTTGCCTATGCAAACAGGCCCATTAATCTAGGTGCAAATTTAGAACCTGAAGGACGAAGAGCATATTTTTATAACAGAAGTTTTTATCAAGGTGGCACACGCGATGAAGAGGTGGCATCAAAAAGAACAACACCATTGCCTTTTGATAATATTTATATAAGAGATGTATTTATGGCTGGAACATTTAAAATAGAGAAAAAAAATAATTTATTTGAAATAACCTCTTGGACTGATAGTTCTGGACACTTTTGGCCAGAATATGATCAAAAGACGGGATTTCAAATACCACCCCCACTAAAAAATATTTTGCATATTGATCATTTTGTGCCTGGGCCGAGGAGGTCAGGATCTCGATCATCCTAATTTAACTTCGTAACATCAGGTAGTGTCAAATAGTTATAATTTTATTGGTATAGGCGTTTAGGTCGCAACAATTTATAGTTTTGCCCAATGGGATCTAGCTTTAAATTTGCGGGTGTGAATTCTATAACATTTCATCAACGATTTAAAACAGAAGCAGATTGCTTAGAGTACCTATCCTTATTGAAATGGGAAGAAGGATATAGATGTAAAAAATGCAATAATGATATCTATTGTTCAGGGAAAAGACCATTCAATAGAAGATGCAGCAAATGCAGATACGATGAAAGTCCAACTTCTGGGACGATGTTTGACAAAGTCAAGTTTTCTATTTTAAAAGCATTTCATATAGCTTTTAAAATAGCCACTAAGAAAAAAGGGATGTCTTCATTAGAGCTAAGTTATGAATTTGAGTTACGTCAAAAGACATGTTGGGAGTTTAAATGGAAACTACAACAGGCGATGGAAAGTAGTCTGAGATATCCATTAACAGGCATTGTGCACGTAGATGAATTTTGGATAGGAGAATCAGAGCCTAATAAACCAGGCCGAAGCAATGGCAAAAAGAAACAAGTGGTACTTGCACTTGAAATATTAGAAGAGGGAGTTGGCAGAGCATACGCAGAAGTAATAGAAAATGCTTCATCTAAAGAACTAGGTAGGTTTCTGAAAAGATATGTATCGAATGAGGCTAATTTAATATCTGATGGATGGAGAGGATATCTGCCTTTAAAGAAGCATTTTGGAAAATTGGAACAAGTAGCTTCCGACAATGGAAAAAACTTCATAAATATTCACATCCATATTATGAACATCAAGGGTTGGCTAAGGGGAATTCATCATCATTGTAGTAAAAATAGACTGCAGGGATATTTAGATGAATACCATTTTAGATATAACAGAAGAGAACATATGGGGACAATATTCAATTTACTCCTGAAAAGGATGATGAAAAATGAGCCAAAACGCTTGTAGTGAATAATTTTATTGCGACCTAAACGCCTATACCAACTGCAAGATTTATACACACATTTTAATGCAAATTATTCATAATGTTATATTTAAAGGATTTTTGAGTGCTGGCTATACAGGCTTCATTTTTTATAACACATGTTCTTTGTTGAGTATGTTTCGTGGTTCCTGTGGCTGTATTTAGACACCTTACCATCCATGTTAAGTGGCAAAAACCTCAAATCGTTCCCAAAAACCATCATGTGGCAATGGGGCAAATATTTCTACAGCTTCCTTTTTTACGGGATGAATAAATTGTAACCTGCGGGCATGCAAGCAGATGCTTTTCTTGAGGCTACCTCGGGGGTATCCATATTTGTTATCGCCTACAATAGGGCAATGGAGGGTAGATAATTGTACACGTATTTGGTGTGGACGACCAGTGATCGGATCTACTTCGATTAAATAGTAGCCACCCAATTCTCCTATGAGTTTGTAGTTCAACTCTGCCCGTTGACTTCCCTCAACTTCTTTATCGTACGCTTTTGTTACATTCTTCTGTGGATTTTTGACTAACCAATGAACGAGGTTTCCTTGTGGGATTTCGGGTTGTTTACGCACCACAGCCCAATACGTTTTTTTCATCTCACGATTTTTGAACATATAATTGATACGCTCGAGTGCTTTGCTCGTTTTCGCAAAAAGGATAACACCACTCACAGGTCGGTCTAACCGGTGGACAACGCCCAAAAAAGCACCATTGGGTTTATTGTATTTTTTAGCGATGTATCGTTTTACTTTTTCGTCTAAAGGTTCATCGCCAGTATCATCTATTTGTACAATGTCCCCCGCTCGTTTATTGACTGCAATCAGATGATTATCCTCGAATAAAATGTCCTTATCTGTAATGTCCATGTTTTTTTGTCCGTATTGATATTAGCGTTTTGAGATTGGTATATCTGGATGTGTCAAATTGCCCACCATTTCAATACGTTATGCGCTAATATTGTTCTTGTTCACTCGGGAAATTTTTGCTTTTTACATCGCTCACATAGCTTTTCACAGCTCCGTTAATCTCTGCATATAAATCGAGGTATTGGCGTAAAAATCGGGGTTTAAATCCTTTGGTCAGGCCAAGCATATCATTCACTACTAGTACTTGGCCATCACAATGTGGTCCAGCACCGATGCCAATAGTTGGGATTTTTAAACTATCACTTACACGCTTTGCTAGTTGAGCGGGTATCTTTTCCAAAACAACCGAAAAACAGCCCACCTCTTGCAGTATAAGTGCATCTTGTTTTAATTTCTCGGCCTCTGCAAGTTCTTTCGCTCGAACGGCATACGTGCCAAATTTGTAGATTGATTGAGGTGTTAAACCCAAATGCCCCATTACTGGGATTCCGGCTGTTAAAATCCGTTCGATGGATGTTTTAACTTCTTCTCCCCCTTCCAGTTTAACGGCGTGCGCACCTGATTCTTTCATGATTCGTATTGCCGAGGACAAAGCCTTTTTAGAATTGCCTTGATAAGAGCCAAAAGGAAGATCCACAACAACCAAAGCTCGTTTTACACCTCGAACTACCGATGCTGCATGATAGATCATTTGATCCAAGGTGATAGGTAGTGTAGTCTCGTGCCCTGCCATGACATTGGAGGCTGAATCTCCTACCAAAATAATTTCTGTACCACCCGCATCCACAATCGTGGCCATCGAAAAATCGTAGGCTGTAAGCATGGCTATTTTTTCGCCTTTCTGCTTCATTTCTTGAATGGTGTTGGTCGTAATTCGTTTGAGCTCTTGATGAATGGACATAGTATGTTCTTAAGATTGGATTGCAAAGGTAAAATTTAAAAATGGTCATCTGTTTTTTATTGGGTGAGATCTCGCATCTCCTCAAAAAAACATAACTTCGTCTCCCGCAACAATTGATGATTTTGTTGATGCTTCGAAGAAGCACATATCTTAGTTCAAACTAATCATCGACAACCAACCAACGTATACGCATTCTTACCTTCAATACGCATATTTATGATCGTCTACACCAAATTGCCTGCTGTCTTACTTTTGGAAGATGGAACTGTTTATCATGGAAAAGCCGCCGGAAAAATAGGTACCACTGCTGGTGAAATTTGCTTCAATACGGGAATGACAGGTTATCAGGAGATATTTACTGATCCATCCTATTTTGGGCAGATTATGGTCACTACGCATGTTCACATGGGTAATTATGGTATTCACCCCGACGAAATGGAGTCCAATAATATCAAGATCGCAGGTTTGGTTTGTAAAAACTTCAGTATTTCGTACAGCAGAAAAAAACTCGGCACATCATCCATTCAAGCGTATTGTCAAGATGAAAATGTGGTAGGCATCTCTGATATAGATACGCGTGCGCTAGTACGTCATATTCGAGATAAGGGGGCCATGAATGCGATTATTTCATCTGAAATTCTAGATATCGACGTACTAAAAGAGAAGTTATTTGCCGTTCCATCCATGGAGGGGTTAGAATTGTCTTCGCATGTATCTACCAAAGAACCATATTGCTATGGTGATGAGAATGCTCGGCTTCGAGTTGCTGTACTTGATTTAGGGGTGAAGCGCAATATACTACGCAATTTCGCTGATCGTGGTATTTATGCAAAAGTATTTCCCGCCAAAACAATGTTTGAGGAGATGGAAAAATGGAAGCCTAATGGATATTTTATTTCGAATGGCCCTGGTGATCCATCGTCCATGTTGTACGCGATTGATACGGTTAAAAAAATTCTGGCGGCAGATAAATCTTTGTTTGGAATTTGCTTAGGTCACCAGATTTTGGCTTTGGCGAATGGTATTCGCACCGCTAAGTTATTTAATGGTCATCGAGGACTGAATCACCCTGTTAAAAACATCATGCTTGATCGCTGTGAAGTCACTTCTCAGAATCATGGCTTTGGGGTCGTTGCTGAAGATGTCATGAAATCTGACAAGGTAGAGGTGACACACATCAACCTCAACGATCAATCGATTGAAGGTATTCGTATCAGAGGAAAAAAAGCATTCTCGGTACAATATCACCCCGAGTCATCTCCTGGTCCACACGACTCCAGGTATCTTTTTGACGATTTTGTAACAAGCCTCATTCCAAAACCTATTCATTTGTTTCCTGAGCTTGTCGAAGGGAATAAATGGATAGGTTTTGGAGAGACTTTTATTTCCTAACTTCGCACACAAAAAAATAAGGAGCATATTTTGGATTATTTACAAGGATTAAACCCCTCACAAAAGGCAGCAGTAGAACAAACGGAAGGACCAGTCATGATCGTAGCTGGAGCAGGCTCTGGTAAAACGAAAGTGGTCACTTGTAGGGTAGCACATCTGATTCACAAAGGGGTCGATCCATTCCATATTTTGGTATTAACATTTACCAACAAAGCAGCCAAAGAGATGCGCGAGCGCATTATAAAGGCAGTAGGGGCACAGGCGAACAATATTTGGATGGGAACATTCCACTCGGTATTTGCCAAAATATTGCGCGTGGAAGCCAACAAAATTGGATATCCAAACAACTTTACAATCTATGATACAGACGATAGTAAAAATCTAATCAAAACCATTTTGAAAGAAATGCAGTTAGATGATAAATTGTATAATGCCAACTTCGTTTACAACCGCATTTCATCTTCAAAAAACAATTTGATTTCTGCAGCAGAATACCTCTCAAGTCCGACTATACAGGCCGAAGATTCTTCGAGTGGGCGTGGTCAAATTGGTCAAATCTATCAAACATATGCCCAACGTTGTTTTAAGGCAGGTGCAATGGATTTTGATGATCTACTCTTCAAAACCAATGTTCTTTTCAAAGAGCATGCCGATGTTTTATACAAATACCAAAATAGGTTTAAGTATTTGATGGTTGATGAGTATCAGGATACCAATTTCTCTCAGTACCTCATTGTTAAAAAACTGGCAGCCATCAACGAAAATATTTGTGTAGTGGGCGATGATGCACAAAGTATCTATGCCTTCCGTGGTGCCAATATTCAAAATATATTAAATTTCGAAACCGATTATCCCGATTTGAACGTGTTCAAGCTGGAGCAAAATTATCGCTCGACGCAAAATATTGTCAACGTTTCAAATAGTGTGATCGCCAATAATAAAAATCAGCTGAAGAAGACGATTTTTTCCGAGAATGAAACTGGTGACAAGATTAAAGTGAGTCGCGCTTTTAGTGATAACGAAGAGGGGAAAATAACAGCAGAAGCGATTGTGCAAGAAAGAAGCATCTCGGGTGCCCAATATCATGATTTTGCTATCTTGTATCGTACCAATGCACAATCTCGCTCGATGGAGGAGGCGCTGAGAAAGCTCAATGTTCCATACAAAATTTATGGAGGCCTGTCGTTCTATCAGCGTAAAGAAATCAGAGATTTGATCGCCTATTTTCGTCTAGTCTATAATCCGAATGATGAAGAGGCAATCAAACGTATCATCAATTACCCCCGTCGTGGCATTGGCGATACGAGTTTGGAGCGAATTATGATTGCAGCCAACCAAAATAATGTGTCCATTTGGGATGTAATTTGTGACGCGTCGAAGTACTTAGATGCACGAAATTCGACTGCTGTATCAAACTTTGCCATCATGATACAAAGTTTTCAGACGATGACCCAGTCACACACGGCGTATGACCTAGCCACACATATTGCAAAACAATCGACACTCCTAAAAGATTTATATGATGATAAATCGGTCGAGGGATTGAGTCGCTACGAAAATATTCAAGAGCTTTTAAGTGGGATTAAGGAGTTTAGTGAGCGCGAAGATATTGCAGAAAGAGGTTTGGATGTTTTCATGCAGGATATTGCGCTGTTGACCAACGATGACAAGGATAAAGATCCAAATGCCGACACGGTTTCGCTGATGACCATTCACTCCGCAAAGGGACTTGAATTTGAATATGTACATGTGGTTGGGATGGAAGAAAATCTTTTTCCTTCGCAAATGGCTCTAAGCTCGCGTAGCGATTTGGAAGAAGAGCGACGCTTATTTTATGTGGCTATCACACGTGCTAGGAAAAAATTAATATTGTCTTATGCTACCTCACGTTATCGCTGGGGAAGCTTGCACAGTTGCGAGCCTAGCCGTTTTATTGATGAAATCGATCCTCAATATTTAGAACTCGAGTTTAAACCAGCTCCCAAAAAAGGTGATCAGTCATTCTTTGGTGATGAGCAGCGTTCACCTTGGCAGGATAAAGAAACCATTAGCCGCCCCCAAGGGATCATCTCGAAACCAAAAACGACATCCATTTTACCCAAGGCACATATACCCAGCGAAGGGTTCGCTCCTTCAGACACTTCGGGCCTACAAGTGGGTATGGAGGTAGAGCACGAGCGCTTTGGCTACGGTAAAGTGATCAACTTAGATGGGAATAAATCGGATATTAAAGCAACAATATTTTTCAAAGAGCTAGGACAGAAGCAATTGTTGCTTAAATTTGCTAAATTGAAAATTGTAAAGTAAATCTGAAATAGCACACACTTCCCTTGCTACAACGTGTATTTTATTCTTAATTACCTAAATCATACGCATGATATTTGATTATAATACGACCAGGAAAAAACTGATTCTTGCTGAATACGGACGTAATGTGCAGAATATGGTCCAATACATCTGTGGTTTACCTACCAAGAATGAGCGTAACCGATATGCGCAAGTAGTGATCGATTTAATGGGCTTTCTAAATCCTCATTTGCGCGATGTGGCAGATTTTAAACACAAACTATGGGATCATCTGCATATCATTTCTGACTTTAAAATTGATGTAGATTCTCCTTATCCTAAACCGTCAGAGGATGCCATTCGTTTTAAACCAGCACCTTTAGCCTATCCGCAACAGCGGATTAAGTATAAACATTACGGGAGAATGATTGAATTAATGATGGAAAAGGCTAAGTCTGTTGAAGATCCTGAACGCAAGCAGCAAATGGTTAAAGTGATCGCAAATACCATGAAAATAGCCTATGTAGCGTGGAATAAAGATACTGTTGCTGATGAGACCATCATTAAAGATTTACGAGAGATGTCTAATGGGGAGCTTCAACTGCAAGAAAATGTAAACTTGAATCGTGTGGATGTTCGTCAAGTTACCCCTGTTAATAGACAGCAACGTACCAATCAGAATAACAATAATAATAACAAGAACCGACAAAATAATAATCGTAATAATGCTACCAATAACCGTCAGCGGAATAATAACGGTGGAGGTAAGCGATACTAAACAACAATGGCACTTACTATTAAACTTGTCGAGGCTCACGACATCGAACTACTTACACAATTAGGGCGAGCCACTTTTATCGAATCGTATGCACATCTGGACGATCCTGTATATTTTCAAAAACATCTAGATCGAAATCATACAGTTGAAGTGATTGAGAAAGAGTTTTACTCGGAACGCAATCATTTTTTTATTGCTAGGATGAATAACCAAGCTGTTGGATTCTGTAAGCTAGTGAGCGATGAAAATGAGCAACATCCCGATTTGAAAGATGCTAGATGTATTGAACTAGAACGGATGTATGTACTGAAAAAATTTCAAGGTTTACACGTGGGCCATGCCTTGCTTGGAGAAAGTCTCAATTTTGCTTCCCAAAATGATTTTGACACGATTTGGTTAGGTGTTTCACAAGAAAATGGACGTGCAATAAAAATTTATGAACAGTGGGGCTTTGTGTACTTTGATACACACCTATTTGATTTAGGTGGTTGTATGCAAACTGATTTGATGATGAAAAGACCGGTCGTTTTACCCCGTTCCTTTAGTCCTTCAAAGGATATAGGTGATTTACTGGATGTTCACCCCCAAGACTAAACAATAGTATATAAATGAATGGATTTGAAATTGTGGGCGGTAAGCCTTTGAAAGGCGAAATTATCCCACAAGGAGCAAAAAATGAAGCTCTACAGGTTATTTCTGCGGTTCTTTTAACGGAAGCAAAAGTAACCATCAGTAATATTCCTGATATCAAAGATGTCAATAAGTTGATTGAGTTGCTTGGTGACTTAGGTGTTGATATCCATCGAATCAATAAGGATACCTATACCTTCGAGGCCAAAACGATCCATCTAGATTTTTTTAGATCGGACGTCTTTCGAGCTACGGGAAGTAGTCTACGTGGTTCAATCATGATTGTTGGCCCCCTACTCGCCCGTTTTGGCAAAGCAGCAATCCCCAAACCTGGAGGCGACAAAATAGGACGAAGACGCCTAGATACGCACTTCCTTGGATTTGAAAAATTAGGTGCCAAGTTTGTGTATGATAAAAAAAATAAATTTTTTGATGTTGATGCAAGCGATTTAAGGGGAGGATACATCCTGTTAGAAGAGGCTTCTGTAACGGGGACAGCCAATGTGGTCATGGCAGCTGTTTTGGCAAAAGGTATCACGACGATATACAATGCAGCATGCGAACCCTATTTGCAGCAATTGTGTAAAATGCTGAACAGAATGGGGGCCAAGATATCAGGTATTGGCTCCAATTTATTAACGATTGAAGGGGTTCGGAATTTGGGTGGAACTACCCATCGATTGTTGCCAGATATGATCGAGGTGGGCTCTTTTATTGGTTTAGCCGCCATGACTGAGTCGGAAATTACCATCAAGGACGTTAATTTTCAGGAATTAGGGATTATGCCTAACGTTTTTCGTCGTTTAGGTATTCAGCTAGAACTTCGTGGAGATGACATCTTTATTCCAGCTCAAAAGCATTATGAAATTGATACATTCATCGATGGGTCAATCATGACAATATCCGATGCACCATGGCCTGGATTTACCCCCGATTTATTAAGTATTGTACTCGTGGTAGCTACTCAGGCCAAAGGCAATGTGCTCATCCATCAAAAAATGTTCGAGAGTCGCTTGTTTTTTGTGGATAAATTGATCGACATGGGGGCACAAATTATCCTTTGTGACCCACATCGAGCAACGGTTATTGGGTTAGATAAAAAAATAAAATTAAGAGGTATTGAAATGACTTCCCCTGATATTCGGGCAGGGGTTTCCTTACTGATAGCTGCCTTGTCAGCACAAGGTAAATCAACGATCCATAACATTGCACAGATAGAACGTGGCTATCAGGATATTGATACGCGCCTGCGAGCGATAGGAGCCGATATTACACGCATAAGTGCAGATCCTTCTGGTCACTAGGTGAGACGTATTTATTGAGCCTGTCTGTTTTTCTATAGACAGGCTCAATAAAAGCATATTAAATGCGACCTCCTCTTTGGTTCATCGAGCCTGTCGAAATGGATAGAGTCGGGGTGAGGCACTTGCTTACTTAATAAACAATAATTCTCTGAACTTAGGCAGTGGCCACAGTTTATCATCAATCAATTGTTCTAGTCGATCAACATGGTTGCGAATAGGCTCGAAATAAGCTTTTACTTTTTCGTCATACGCAATAGCAAGTTCGCGCAGATTTTCGATCTTATTTGCTTTTTTTCGTTCCTCTACCATAGCATCTACATTAGTTTTGATGGCGTTGATATGTTTTGACAGATCCATGATAATTTCCAGCTGTGCTTGGTACGTTTCCTTGTTTAAGCCAATATCTTTTAATCCTTTTGCATTTTCAACTAAACGAATTTGGTAGGTAATAGCAGCGGGAATGAT